>NZ_LOYP01000005.1:0-283010 GCF_001526365.1 Burkholderia sp. MSMB1835 | reverse complement strand
GTTTCAAGTGCTCGTCGTGCTTCGACATGAAAAACCCCAAGGGTCGGATCTATGTCCAACTCTCGGGGTTCAGTTCAATTTTCGACCGGGCCTTTTGTTTGGCGTGATCGCGCCGTGATGTGCCGCTGCCGGGTGGCGCTCAGTGCGCCGCCGACGCCGCCGCACCGGCATCGCCGCCGCCCGCGCGTTCGGGCTTGGTGATCCAGATCAAGCCGATCAGCAGCACGAAGATCGCGGCCGAAATGTAGAACAGATCGTTCACGCCGAGCTGCGCCGCCTGCTGCGTGGCCATGTTGTTGATCAGGCCGTGTGCCTGCTCCTGCGTGAGCCCGAGATTACCCATCTGCGTGACGGCCTGATTGAACGTCGGGTTGTACGGATTCGTCTGTTCGACCAGTTGCGCGTGGTGGAAGTTGTTCCGATGATCCCACGCGGTCTGGAAGATCGACGTACCGATGCCGCCGCACATGATCCGCACGAAGTTCGACAGGCCGGACGCCGCTGGAATGCGGTGGCCGGGCAGCCCGGACAACGTGATCGACACGAGCGGGATGAAGAAGCCCGCCATCGCGATACCCTGCACGAGCGTCGGCAGCGTCAGCGACCATTCGTCGACGCCGGTCGTGTAGCGTGAACGCATCCAGAAGCACAGCGCGAACGTCAGGAACGACGCCGTCGAGATGAAGCGCGGATCGGTGCGCGGCAGATACTTCCCGGTGAGTGGCGACAACAGGATGGCGAACAACCCGACCGGTGCCATCACGAGGCCGGCGTCGGTCGCGGTGTAGCCGATTTGCGTCTGCAGCCACAGCGGTAACAGCACGAGATTGCCGAAGTACAGGCCGTAGCCGATCGACAGCGCGACCGTGCCGCCGGTGAAGTTTCGTATGCGGAACAGCGACAGGTCGACGACCGGGTGCTCGGCGGTCAGCTCCCAGATCACGAAGAACGCGAACGCGATGACGGCGGTCAGCGCGAGCACGACGATCGTCGTCGACGCGAACCAGTCCAGATCCTTGCCCTTGTCGAGCATGATCTGCAGCGAGCCGACCCAGACGACCAGCAGCGCGAGGCCCACGCCGTCGATCGGCGCACGGCGCACGGCCGACTCCCGACTCCGGTAGATCACCCACGTCGCGGCGGCGGCGGCGATGCCAACCGGGATGTTGACGTAGAAGATCCACGGCCACGAATAGTTGTCCGAGATCCAGCCGCCGAGAATCGGGCCCGCGACGGGTGCGATCAGCGTCGTCATCGCCCATAGTGCGAGCGCCATCGGCGCTTTCGCGCGTGGATAGCTCGACAGCAGGAGCGCTTGCGACAGCGGAATCATCGGGCCCGCGACGGCCCCCTGGAGCACGCGCGACGCGAGCAGGAACGGCAGGCTCGGCGCCAGCCCGCACATCCACGACGAGATGACGAACAGGACGATCGACGCGAGGAACAGGCGGACTTGCCCGAAACGGTCGGTCAGCCAGCCGGTCAGCGGCACCGAGATTGCGTTCGCGACCGCGAACGACGTGATGACCCACGTGCCCTGATCGGACGACACGCCGAGGTCGCCCGAGATGGTCGGGATCGCGACGTTCGCGATGGACGTGTCGAGCACGTTCATGAACACCGCGAGCGATACCGCGATCGTCCCGAGCAGGAGTTGTCCGCCCTGCAGCGGCGGATGGGAGACAGGAGCCTGTGCCATGTCGGTTGCCTTTCCGGAGTCGGAACCGTTACATCAGTTACATCATTTTCGCGGCGCTGCTCTGCTTCGCCGCGACCGGCGCCGACGCGTTGCCGCCGGCGTTCTCGGCGATGATGCGCGCGATTTCGGCGTCGGCTTCGTCGCCGTATTTCGCGAACACGTTGGTCTCGTAGACGGTGTTCGGTGCGTTGACGAGCTGGTCGCCGCGTTCGTCCTTGATGTCCACGTCGACCTGCATCGACAGGCCGATGCGCAGCGGATGCTTGTCGAGATCCTTCGGGTCGAGCTCGATCCGCACCGGCAGGCGCTGCACGACCTTGATCCAGTTGCCGGTCGCGTTTTGCGCGGGCAGCAGCGAGAACGCCGAACCCGTGCCGGCCGAGAAGCCGACGACCTTGCCGTGGTACGTGACCGACGAACCGTAGATGTCGGCCGTCATCTCGACCGGCTGGCCGATGCGCATGTGCTTCAGCTGGACTTCCTTGAAGTTCGCGTCGACCCACACGGCATTGAGCGGCACCACCGACATCAGCGGGTTGCCGGGCGACACGCGTTGGCCGACCTGCACCGAGCGCTTCGCGACGTAGCCGGTGACCGGCGCCGGCAGCACGTTACGCGCGTTCGCGAGGTACGCGTCGCGCACCTTCGCGGCGGCGGCCATCACGTTCGGGTGCGAGGCGATCGTCGTGTTCGCGGTCAATGCGCGATTCGATGCGAGCTGCTGTTGCGCGGCGTCGACCGATGCCTGCGCGGCCTTCACCGCGTCGCGGGCGTGCGAGATTTCTTCCTGCGACACGGCGCCCGTCTGCGCGACGGCCAACCGGCGGCGCAGGTCGTCCTGCGCCTTCGACAGGTCGGACTGGCGCAACGCGACCTGCGCACGGTACTGGTCGTCGTTGACGAACAGGCCGCGCACCTGGCGCACCGTCTGCGCGAGGTTCGCTTCGGCCTGCTGCAGCGCGACCTGCGAGTCGGCCGGGTCGAGCACGACGAGCGGATCGCCGGCCTTGACCGTTTGCGTGTCGTCCGCCTTCACGGCGATCACGGTGCCGGTGACCTGCGGCGTGATCTGCACGACGTTGCCGTTCACGTACGCATCGTCGGTGTCTTCATGGAAGCGGGCGACGAGGAAGTAGTACAGGCCGTATGCGATGGCCGCGATCACGATGACCGCGACGAGCAGCGTCATCATTCGTTTGCGCTTGCCGTTGTTCTGCGGCTGCGCGCTGGCGGCGTTTTGTTGGTCGCTCATGGCGATTTTCTCCGTCCGTTATTTCGAGTGTCTGCGTAGTGGTGGCGCCGGATCAGTTGGCGGCCTGTTTGGTCGGCGTGGCCGCATCGGGCGCGGCGAGCGGCGTGCCGGTCGCGTCGAATCCGCCGCCGAGCGCCTTGATGAGGGCAAGCTGCATGTCGCGCCGGCGCATTTTCAGGTTGGTCACCGTCTGCTCCGATGCGAGGCGGTTGCTGTCCGCCGTCAGCACCTGCAGTTGCGGCGACAGGCCGGCCTTGTAGCGGATGACCGCGAGATCGTACGCCCGCGTCGAGGCGTCGAGCGCACGTTGAGCGTCGCCCATCTGGCGATCGATTGCGCGGATCGACGCGACTTGCGTCGCGACGTCGTTCAGCGCGCTGATCAGCGTCTGGTTGTAGTTCGCGACCGACAGGTCGAAGTCGGCGTAGCGGCCCTTGAGCTGGGCGCGCAGCGCGCCGGCATCGAAGATCGGCAGGTGGATCGCGGGGCCGAACTGCGCCTGGCGACTCGCGAAGTTCAGGAATTTGCCCCAGCCGAACGCATCGAAGCCGAACCCGGCCGCGAGGTTCACGTCCGGGAAGAACTCGGCCTTCGCTTCCTTCACGTCGTGCATCGCGGCTTCGACCTGCCAGCGCGCGGCGACGATGTCGGGCCGGCGCGACACGAGGTCGGCGGGAAGATTGCCGGGCAGCGCGACTTCGCCGGTGGGGTTCATCACCGGCGCCGCGATCTGCAGCCCGCGATCCGGACCCTTGCCGAGCAGCGCGGCGAGCTGGTAGCGCACCGTCGTGATCTGGCCGTCGAGGTCCGACAGGGATGCCTGGGTGGTCGCGATGTTGCCGCGGGCCGTCTGGCGTTCGACGTTGGTATCGAGGCCGGCCGATACGCGGCCGTCGGTGATCTTGCCGACCGTCTCGCGGTTGGTGATCTCGCGTTGCGCGATGTCGCGCAACGCATAGAGCTGGGCGAGCGAGTTGTAGGTGCGTGCGACCGACGACGCGAGCGTGATGCGCGCCTGTTGCATGTCGGCTTCGGCGGCCTTTTCCTGCGACACGGCCGTGTGCAGGCGCTCGCGGTTCTTGCCCCACAGGTCGAGTTCCCACGAGGCGCTCGCCAGCGCGTTGTTTTCGCTGTACCACTGGCCGCCGTACGGGGGCGGGAACAGGCCGTTCGCCGAATACAGTTCACGCGTCCAGGAATAACTGGCTTCGGCCTTCGGCATCAGGTTGGAGCGCGACGATTCGATGTACGACGAGGCTTTCGCGATGCGCGCCTGCGCCTGTGCGATCGACGGGTTGCCCTGCAGCGCTTCGTCGATCAGCTTCGGCAATTGCGGATCGCCGAACTGGCTGGCCCAGTCGAGTGCCGGCCATTGGCCGCCCTGGGCCGGCAGGCTCTGGGCGGATTCGAATTGCGACGCGGGGGCGATCTGTTTGTCGCTCTTGATGCCGATGTAATTCGCGCAGCCCGCCAGCGCCAGCGCGGCGACCGCGGCGGCGACGGCGGCGCGGCACGACCCGGCGCGCACGGACAACGGGGAGGATTTCATCGCGCTAACCCCTGACTCGGAATGAATGATGGACACTGCAAGGATTTCCTTACATTAATCTGTCAAAAGTAATTGTTATGGCAACTATTACGTGATGCTGCCGCCGGCCGTCTCGCAATAGTTGCTGAGAATGCGGCGCAGCATGCTCTTCAGGAACCCGACTTCTTCCGGCGTAAACCCGTCCAGCACCTGGTCGAGCACGCTGCGAAAAATGGGCGGTAGCCGTTCGGCCAGCGCACGGCCTTCGTCGGTGAGCTCGAGGCGCACGACGCGTCGGTCCTCGATGCTGCGCACGCGCGACAGCAGGCCGCGTTTCTCGACCCGGTCGAGCAGGCGCGTGACCGCGCTTGCGTCGATCCCGTATTCGCGCGCGAGTTCGGCGGCCGTCGAGCACTTGCCGACCGCGATCATGAACAGCATGCTCGCCTGGGTGCCCGTGATGCCGAGCTCTTCCTGCGTGCGCTGCGTGACGAGGTTGGTCATCACCGACTTCACGCGCGACATCAGATAACCGACGCTGTCGTTCATCTGATACGAAGACAACTGCGAAACGGGCGGAGAGGTAGGAGAATCCGACATAAAACCCTGAAGCTGCAATAGTTGACTAGGCAGCAGTATAGGCACAATTGCTTGCCGCGGCAAATGTTAATCGAACGGCCAAACCCGCGCTGTGTCTGGCGAGAATCCCTTGTCTCGATAAGGTTTTTCGGCCGATCGGGGAGCGTGCGGAAGAGGATTCGTCCGTTCGGCAGAGGAGGGCGAAGCGGCCCGTTTTGCTGCATTGCAATGCGCGGGTCGGCTCTCGACACTCGCACGTGCTATAATTTGAGGCTTTCCAAGCTGCAACGCGCGCGCCCGTGAAAAACACGAGCGCGCGCGTTTGCGCGTTCAAACGATTTCCAGGTTTCTATGACCCGCGCCCTTCGCAATATCGCCATCATCGCCCACGTCGACCACGGCAAGACCACGCTCGTCGACCAACTGCTCCGCCAGTCCGGCACCTTCCGCGAGAACCAGCAGATTGCGGAGCGGGTGATGGACTCGAACGACATCGAAAAAGAGCGCGGGATCACGATTCTCGCGAAGAACTGCGCGGTCGAATACGAAGGCACGCACATCAACATCGTCGACACGCCGGGGCACGCGGACTTCGGCGGCGAAGTCGAGCGCGTGCTGTCGATGGTCGACTCGGTGCTGCTGCTCGTCGACGCGGTCGAAGGCCCGATGCCGCAGACGCGCTTCGTCACGAAGAAGGCGCTCGCGCTCGGCCTGAAGCCGATCGTCGTCGTCAACAAGATCGATCGTCCGGGCGCGCGGATCGACTGGGTCATCAACCAGACCTTCGACCTGTTCGACAAGCTCGGCGCGACCGAAGAGCAGCTCGACTTCCCGATCGTGTACGCATCGGGCCTGAACGGCTACGCGTCGCTCGACCCGGCTGCTCGCGAAGGCGACATGCGCCCGCTGTTCGAGGCGATCCTCGCGCACGTGCCGGTTCGCCCGGCCGATCCGGAAGCGCCGCTGCAGCTCCAGATCACGTCGCTCGACTATTCGACGTACGTCGGCCGGATCGGCGTCGGCCGCATCACGCGCGGCCGCATCAAGCCGGGCCAGCCGGTCGCGATGCGTTTCGGCCCGGAAGGCGACGTGCTGAACCGCAAGATCAACCAGGTGCTGTCGTTCAAGGGCTTGGAGCGCGTGCAGGTCGAGTCGGCCGAGGCGGGCGACATCGTGCTGATCAACGGTATTGAAGACGTCGGCATCGGCGCGACGATCTGCGCGGTCGACACGCCGGAAGCGCTGCCGATGATCACCGTCGACGAGCCGACGCTGACGATGAACTTCCTCGTCAACTCGTCGCCGCTCGCCGGCCGCGAAGGCAAGTTCGTGACGAGCCGCCAGATCCGCGACCGTCTGATGAAGGAGCTGAACCACAACGTCGCGCTGCGCGTGAAGGATACCGGCGACGAAACGGTGTTCGAAGTGTCGGGTCGCGGCGAACTGCACCTGACGATTCTCGTCGAGAACATGCGCCGCGAAGGCTACGAGCTGGCCGTGTCGCGTCCGCGCGTCGTGATGCAGGAGATCGACGGCGTGCGTCACGAGCCGTACGAGCTGCTGACGGTCGACGTCGAGGACGAACACCAGGGCGGCGTGATGGAAGAGCTGGGCCGCCGCAAGGGCGAGATGCTCGACATGGCGTCGGACGGCCGCGGCCGCACGCGTCTGGAATACAAGATCTCGGCGCGTGGCCTGATCGGCTTCCAGAGCGAATTCCTGACGCTCACGCGCGGCACGGGCCTGATGAGCCACATCTTCGACTCGTACGCGCCGGTCAAGGACGGCTCGGTCTTCGAACGCCGCAACGGCGTGCTGATCTCGCAGGACGATGGCGCCGCGGTCGCGTACGCGCTGTGGAAGCTGCAGGATCGCGGCCGCATGTTCGTGAAGCCGGGCGACGCGCTGTATGAGGGCATGATCATCGGCATCCACAGCCGCGACAACGACCTCGTCGTCAACCCGATCAAGGGCAAGCAGTTGACCAACGTGCGCGCGTCGGGCACCGACGAAGCCGTGCGTCTCGTGCCGCCGGTCCAGATGTCGCTGGAATACGCGGTCGAATTCATCGACGACGACGAGCTCGTCGAAGTGACGCCGCAGTCGATCCGCCTGCGCAAGCGCTTCCTGAAGGAGCACGAGCGTCGCCGCGCGAGCCGCGAAGGCGCGGTCGACTAAGCATCGACTGTTCCCGAGCACGACGAAAAGGCTGCCTTCGGGCAGCCTTTTTCGCATCTGCGCGGCGGGCAACCGGGCGACCTGCAAAACACTGTTCCCGCAGGCCGCGGCAATCCGGCAAAACCCCGCCGCGCGGTGCTTTCGCGCGCATTTCGCCGTGAACTCCGGTATCGGTTCTGTGATATGCTGCGCGCACGCAAGTTTTAGGTCCTTCCAAGCAAGACTTGATTCGCAATCCGCTAAACGGTCAGGCCGTGTCGCGGAAGGTTGAGTAACCCGCTATTTCTCGAGAAGCTCGAAGAAAGGTGAGCGTAAAATGTCAGATGTAATGAAGCAGTTTCAGCTGAACTCCTATCTGTTCGGCGGCAATGCTTCGTACGTTGAAGAACTGTACGATGCATACCTCAACAATCCGGCATCGGTGCCGGAGAACTGGCGAGAGTATTTCGACGCGCTGCAGAACGTGCCTGCGACGGACGGCTCGAATGCCAATGACGTCGCTCACTTCCCGATCGTCGAATCGTTCGCCGAGCGTGCGAAGGCCAATGCCTTCATTCCGCGCGAAAGCACTAGCAATCTCGCGACCGCACGCAAGCAGGTGCACGTCCAGTCGCTCATCAGCGCCTATCGCTTCCTCGGCTCGCAATGGGCCAACCTCGATCCGCTGAAGCGTCGCGAGCGTCCGGCCATTCCCGAGCTCGAACCCGCGTTCTACGATTTCTCCGAAGGCGACCTCGACCAGACGTACAGCGCAAGCAACCTGTACTTCGGTTTCGACCAGGCTTCGCTGCGCGACATCGTCAAGGGTCTGCGCGACACGTACTGCGGCACGATCGGCGCCGAGTACATGTACATCAGCGATCCGGAGCAGAAGCGCTGGTGGCAGGAGCGCCTGGAATCGACCCGCGCGACCCCGGCCTTCTCGGCCGACAAGAAGAAGCACATCCTGAATCGCCTGACGGCCGCCGAAGGCCTCGAGCGCTACCTGCACACCAAGTACGTCGGCCAGAAGCGCTTCTCGCTCGAAGGCGGCGAAAGCTTCATCGCGGCGATGGACGAAGTCGTCCAGCACGCGGGCAAGAGCGGTGTGCAGGAAATCATCATCGGCATGGCGCACCGCGGCCGTCTGAACGTGCTGGTCAACACGCTGGGCAAGATGCCGGCCGACCTGTTCGCCGAATTCGAAGGCAAGCACGTCGACGACCTGCCGGCCGGCGACGTGAAATACCACAAGGGCTTCTCGTCGGACGTGTCGACGGAAGGCGGCCCGGTCCACCTGTCGCTCGCGTTCAACCCGTCGCACCTCGAAATCGTGAACCCGGTGGTCGAAGGTTCCGCGAAGGCGCGGATGGACCGTCGCGGCGACGAAGACGGCCTGCAGGTGCTGCCGGTGCAGATCCACGGCGACGCGGCGTTCGCCGGCCAGGGCGTCGTGATGGAAACGCTGAACCTCGCGCAGACGCGCGGTTACGGCACGCACGGCACGCTGCACATCGTCATCAACAACCAGATCGGCTTCACGACGTCCGACCCGCGCGACGCGCGCTCGACGCTGTACTGTACCGACGTCGTCAAGATGATCGAAGCGCCGGTGCTGCACGTGAACGGCGACGATCCGGAAGCCGTCGTGCTCGCGATCCAGATCGCGATCGACTACCGGATGCAGTTCCACAAGGATGTCGTGATCGACATCGTCTGCTTCCGCAAGCTGGGTCACAACGAGCAGGACACGCCGGCCGTCACGCAGCCGCTGATGTACAAGAAGATCGCGCAGCACCCGGGCACCCGTGCGCTGTATGCCGAGAAGCTCGTGCAGCAGGGCGTGATCACCGCGGAAGACGCCGACAACTACGTGAAGGCGTACCGCAAGGCGATGGACGACGGCCACCACACCGTCGATCCGGTCCTGTCGAACTACAAGAGCAAGTACGCGGTCGACTGGGTGCCGTTCCTGAACCGCAAGTGGACGGACGCGGCCGACACGGCCGTGCCGCTCGCCGAACTGAAGCGCCTGGGCGAACGCATCACGACGGTCCCGGAAAACTTCAAGGTTCACCCGCTCGTCGAGCGCGTGATCAACGACCGCCGCAACATGGCGCGCGGCGACCAGCCGCTCGACTGGGGCATGGGCGAACACCTCGCATTCGCGTCGCTCGTCGCATCGGGCTACTCGGTGCGCCTGACGGGCCAGGACTCGGGCCGCGGCACGTTCACGCACCGTCACGCGGTGCTGCACGACCAGAACCGCGAGCGCTGGAACGACGGCACGTACGTGCCGCTGCAGAACATCGCCGAAGGTCAGGCGAAGTTCACGGTGATCGACTCGGTGCTGTCGGAAGAAGCGGTGCTGGGCTTCGAATACGGTTACTCGACCGCCGAGCCGAACACGCTCGTGCTGTGGGAAGCGCAGTTCGGCGACTTCGTCAACGGCGCGCAAGTCGTGATCGACCAGTTCATCTCGTCGGGCGAAGTGAAGTGGGGCCGCGTGTCGGGCCTCACGATGCTGCTGCCGCACGGCTACGAAGGCCAGGGTCCGGAACACTCGTCCACGCGTATCGAGCGTTTCCTGCAACTGTGTGCCGACCACAACATGCAGGTCGTCCAGCCGACGACGCCGGCGCAGATCTTCCACCTGCTGCGTCGCCAGATGATCCGCCTGTTCCGCAAGCCGCTGATCGTCGCCACGCCGAAGTCGCTGCTGCGTCACAAGGAAGCGGTGTCGGATCTGTCGGAACTGGCGAAGGGGTCGTTCCAGCCGGTGCTGGGCGAAACCGACGGCGGCATCGACGCGAAGAAGGTCAAGCGCGTGCTGGTGTGCTCGGGCCGCGTGTACTACGACCTCGTCGCGCATCGCCGCGAAGCGAAGGCGAACGACGTCGCGATCATCCGTATCGAGCAGCTGTATCCGTTCGCGCACAAGCAGTTCGAAGCCGAAATGAAGAAGTACGAGAACGCGACTGAAGTGGTCTGGGTGCAGGACGAGCCGCAGAACCAGGGCCCCTGGTTCTACGTCGAGCACCACCTGAAGGAAGGCATGAAGGAAGGGCAGAAGCTGGCATACAGCGGCCGTCCGGCTTCGGCCTCGCCGGCGGTTGGCTACTACGCGAAGCACTACGAGCAGCAGAAGGCCCTGATCGAAGGTGCATTCGGCCGCCTGAAGAGCGCATCGATCGCGAAATAATCGACGTCAAGCGAAACGGGAAGGCGCGCGGCGCTTTCCCGTTCCTTTTGGCCTGCCGGGCGCGTCGCGCGCCGCACCGGCCGAAGGAATCGCACGAACCTCGTCACACCCCAGATTAAGCATCCAGGAAAATCACATGGCTATCGTAGAAGTCAAAGTCCCCCAGCTTTCGGAGTCGGTGTCGGAAGCCACCATGCTGCAGTGGAAGAAGAAGCCGGGCGAAGCAGTCGCGCAGGACGAAATCCTGATCGAACTCGAGACCGACAAGGTCGTCCTCGAAGTGCCGGCGCCGGCAGCGGGCGTGCTCGCGCAAGTGCTGCAGAACGACGGCGACACGGTGGTCGCCGATCAGGTGATCGCGACGATCGACACCGAAGCGAAGGCAGGTGCTGCCGAAGCAGCGGCAGGCGCCGCCGAAGTCAAGCCGGCGGCAGCGCCCGCCGCAGCCGCACCGGCCGCACAGCCGGCCGCCGCGACCGCATCGAGCTCGGCCGCCGCATCGCCGGCCGCAGCGAAGCTGCTGGCCGAGAAGGGCCTGTCGACGGGCGACGTCGCAGGTTCGGGCCGTGACGGCCGTGTCACGAAGGGCGACGCGCTGGCCGCAGGCAGCGCACCGAAGGCTGCTCCGGCCGCCGCACCGGCGAAGACCGCCGCCGCGAAGCCGGCGCTGCCGGAAGTGAAGGTGCCGGCGTCGGCAGCGACGTGGCTGAACGACCGTCCGGAGCAGCGCGTGCCGATGTCGCGCCTGCGTGCGCGTATCGCCGAGCGCCTGCTCGAATCGCAGCAGACCAACGCGATCCTGACGACGTTCAACGAAGTGAACATGGCTCCGGTCATGGAACTGCGTAACAAGTACAAGGACAAGTTCGAGAAGGAACACGGCGTGAAGCTCGGCTTCATGTCGTTCTTCGTGAAGGCGGCCGTTCATGCGCTGAAGAAGTTCCCGCTCGTGAACGCGTCGATCGACGGTAACGACATCGTCTACCACGGCTACTTCGACATCGGTATCGCGGTCGGTTCGCCGCGCGGCCTGGTCGTGCCGATCCTGCGCAACGCGGATCAGCTGAGCCTCGCCGAAATCGAGAAGAAGATCGCCGAATTCGGCCAGAAGGCGAAGGACGGCAAGCTGTCGATCGAGGAAATGACGGGCGGTACGTTCTCGATCTCGAACGGCGGCGTGTTCGGTTCGATGCTGTCGACCCCGATCATCAACCCGCCGCAGTCGGCCATTCTCGGCGTGCACGCGACGAAGGAGCGCCCGGTCGTCGAAAACGGCCAGATCGTGATCCGCCCGATCAACTACCTGGCGCTGTCGTACGACCACCGCATCATCGACGGCCGCGAAGCCGTGCTGTCGCTCGTCGCGATGAAGGATGCGCTGGAAGATCCGGCACGCCTGCTGCTCGACCTGTAAGCCGAGTCTCACTGCATCGACCCGTTCGCAGGTTCGCGCGCATGCGTGAACCTGCGGGCGTACAAGTAGAAAGGATTGTCATGTCCAAGGAATTTGACGTCGTCGTGATCGGCGCCGGCCCCGGCGGCTACATCGCCGCGATTCGCGCCGCGCAGCTCGGCAAGACCGTTGCCTGTATTGAGAAGTGGAAGAACCCGGCCGGCGCGCTGAAGCTCGGCGGCACCTGCCTGAACGTCGGCTGCATTCCGTCGAAAGCGCTGCTCGCGTCGTCGGAAGAGTTCGAGAATGCGTCGCATCACCTGGCCGACCACGGCATCACGGTCGACGGCGTGAAGATCGACGTCGCGAAGATGCTCGGCCGCAAGGACGCGATCGTCGAGAAGATGACGAGCGGGATCGAGTTCCTGTTCAAGAAGAACAAGATCACCTGGCTGAAGGGCCATGGCAAGTTCACCGGCAAGACCGATGCCGGCGTGCAGATCGAAGTGAGCGGCGAGGGTGAAACCGAAGTCGTCACCGCGAAGAACGTGATCATCGCGACGGGTTCGAAGGCGCGTCACCTGCCGAACATCCCGGTCGACAACAAGATCGTGTCGGACAACGAAGGTGCGCTGACGTTCGACTCGGTGCCGAAGAAGCTCGCCGTGATCGGCGCGGGCGTGATCGGTCTCGAGCTCGGCTCGGTGTGGCGCCGCCTCGGCGCCGACGTGACGGTGCTCGAAGCGCTGCCGGCATTCCTCGGCGCAGCCGACGAAGCGCTTGCGAAGGAAGCGGCGAAGCTGTTCAAGAAGCAGGGCCTCGACATCCATCTCGGCGTGAAGATCGGCGAAGTGAAGACGACCGCGAACGGCGTGTCGATCGCTTACACGGACAAGGACGGCAACGCGCAGACGCTCGACGCCGACCGCCTGATCGTGTCGGTCGGCCGCGTGCCGAACACCGACAACCTCGGCCTCGAAGCCATCGGCCTGAAGGCGAACGAGCGCGGCTTCATCGACGTGGACGACCACTGCCGCACGGCCGTGCCGAACGTGTACGCGATCGGCGACGTGGTGCGCGGCCCGATGCTCGCGCACAAGGCGGAAGACGAAGGCGTGCTGGTCGCGGAAGTGATCGACGGTCAGAAGCCGCACATCGACTACAACTGCATTCCGTGGGTGATCTACACGTACCCGGAAATCGCATGGGTCGGCAAGACGGAACAGCAGCTGAAGGCCGAAGGCCGCGAGATCAAGACGGGCAAGTTCCCGTTCTCGATCAACGGCCGCGCGCTCGGCATGAACGCGCCGGACGGTTTCGTGAAGATGATCGCGGACGCGAAGACCGACGAACTGCTCGGCGTGCACGTGATCGCCGCGAACGCGTCGGACCTGATCGCGGAAGCCGTGGTGGCGATGGAGTTCAAGGCGGCGTCGGAAGACATCGCTCGCATCTGCCATCCGCACCCGTCGATGTCGGAAGTGATGCGCGAAGCGGCGCTCGCGGTCGACAAGCGCTCGCTGAACAGCTGAGCACGGTGTAGCGCCTGCCGGCCGTCGGCCGGCGCAGCCGTCTCATGACGAAGGCGGGCGGGGTTTCCCGCTCGCCTTCGTTCTTTCCGGTTTGCCCGATGAACGTCACCGAATACTACACGCGCGAACTGACCACGCGCGGCTATCAGTCCGATCCCGCTCAGCGCGCGGCCGTCGATCGCCTGCAGCGCTGTTTCGACGAGTGGGTCGACTACAAGGCGCGCCGCTCGAACGCTTTCAAGAAGCTCATCAATCACCCGGATCTCCCGCGCGGCGTCTACATGTGGGGCGGTGTCGGTCGCGGCAAGAGCTTCCTGATGGACAGCTTCTACGCAGTCGTACCCGTGCAGCGCAAGACGCGCCTGCATTTCCACGAATTCATGCGGGAAGTGCACCGCGAGCTCGAGGAACTGAAAGGGCAGGCCGATCCGCTCGACGAACTCGCGCGGCGCATCGCGAAGCGTTACCGGCTGATCTGCTTCGACGAGTTCCACGTGTCGGACATCGCCGACGCGATGATCCTGTATCGCTTGCTCGATCGCCTGTTCAACAACGGCGTGCAGTTCGTGATGACGTCCAATTACGATCCCGACGACCTGTATCCGGACGGCCTGCATCGCGATCGCATGCTGCCGGCGATCGCGCTGATCAAGGAAAAGCTCGACGTGCTCAACGTCGACGCAGGGGTCGATTATCGCCAGCGCACGCTCGCGCAGGTGAAGATGTATCACACGCCGCTCGGCGCGGAAGCCGATCGCGAACTGCGCCATGCATTCGGCAAGCTCGCGGCCGTGCCCGACGAGAGCCCGATCCTGCATATCGAGAAGCGCGAACTGAAGGCGCTGCGCAAGGCGGACGGCGTCGTGTGGTTCGATTTCGCGACGCTGTGCGGCGGCCCGCGTTCGCAGAACGACTACCTCGAACTGGCGAGCCGTTTTCATGCGATCGTGCTGTCCGAGGTGCCGCAGATGTCGCCGCGGATGGCGTCCGAGGCGCGCCGCTTCACCTGGCTCATCGACGTGCTCTACGATCACAAGGTCAAGCTGCTGATGTCCGCGGCGGTGCCGGCCGAAGCGTTGTACGTCGAAGGCCCGATGGCCAACGAATTCGCGCGTACGGTCTCGCGCATCGTCGAGATGCAGTCGAAGGAGTATCTCGAAACGCCGCGCCGCATCGTCGATACGTCGTTGACCTGAGCGGATGGCGGGTGCTCGCAATTGGCGTCATTCAAACGTCAATTTCGGTTAGATTCAGCCAATCCTCGGGTATTTTCGGATTTGTCTTATATTCATCGTTGAGGTGAGCCGATATTGTGGTGTCATGGTTATTAAGGCTGGAGATGTCCATGACACCGTATCGCGATTTGACCGACCACGAATGGCGCTGCGTCGCGCCGCTTCTGCCCGAAATGCAGCCGCGCACCGAGTTGCGCGGCCGGCCGTTAGCCAATACGCGGGCCGTGCTGAACGGTGTGCTTTGGGTGATCTACAGTGGCGCAACATGGTCGGCCATGCCGCGCCGTTACCCGTCGTATCAGACATGCCATCGCCGTTTCAAGGTATGGCACGAAACGGGCACGCTGATGAACGTGATGCGTGAGCTCTACGGCGACGCCGGCATGAATCTGTGCAACGAACTGTCCGCGCGGATGCGCAAGCATACGCAATCGAAGGCGGCGGAGGCGCGTAGCAACGCGGCGCCCGCGTATCGTGCACCGGGTAGCTATGCATCGGATGCGATGAAGCACGCGGCGTGATGTCCTTCGGTTTTCGCTGTGCCCGCCCCAAAAGGAAATCGGCCTGACGACGTCGTCGCAGGCCGATTTTTTTATTGAGCCGCGCGTTTTGGCGCGTACTGCGGGCGCGTACTGCGTTATTGCTGGCGGACCCAGGTCTGCGACCGGCCCAGCAGCGACACGCCGATGTAGCCGCGCACCACGAGCTTCTGGCCGCCGTCTTCAAGCGTCATCTTGCACTTGTAGACCTTGCCGTTCTCCGGGTCGAGAATGTTGCCGCCGTCCCAGTGGTCGCCGTCCTTCTTCATCGCCTTGATGATCGTCATGCCCTTGATGAGCTGATCCTTGCGCTCGTCCGTGCACGCGGTGCAGCGGCGATCGGGCGTATCGTTCGCGCCGAGGCCCTTGACGACCTTGCCCGTCAGCGAGCCGTCGCCGTCCTCGGCGATCTGCACGAGCGCCTTCGGTTGATGGGTGTTGTCGTCGATCGTCTGCCACATGCCGACGGGGCTGTCGGCTTGCGCGAACGTGGGGGTTGCGCACGCGAGCAGAGCGCCGGCAATGGCGATCGCCCGCAACGGGCGGGTCAGTTGAATCATTGTCATCCTCCTTGTTTTGCATGTCTGTTCGATTTGCCCGTACGCCCGTCTGCATGGGGCGGGTCTGTTGCGAGCTTCGCCAGAATACGTGAAACCGTGCGCCACGTTTGATAGAGGGGACTCTAATCGAAACAGCCCGCGTGACGCGGGCTGTGGGGTGACTTTGGTGACCGATCAGTTGAGCTGATACGAGAACGCGGCGTTGATGCGCGGGCTGCGTGACGCGCTTTCGACCGGTGCGTCGCCCACCGGTTTCGCGACGTTCAGATCGAGACTGTAGTAGCGGCTGTCCGTGAGCCGCACGCCGATGCCGACCGACGACATGCGGTTCGGCGATGGCGTGCCCGAGTGAAGATACACACGCGCCATGTCGTATGCGATGTACGGCGTAATCGATTTCAGATACGTCCAGCCCGGTGTGAAACCGCGGTTGACCTCCAGCGACATCCCCCAGCCCGAGTCGCCCGACGTTTCGCCCGGCTGGTAGCCGAGCGCGTAGCGGGTCGAGCCGAACGAGATCTGTTCGGACGTCGGCAGCGAGTCGGGACTGTATTGCCCGGTCAGCGACACCGACGTGCCGATCCGGAACGGCCATTCGTTCGTCTGCGTGAAGGTCGCGCCGGTGCGGACGAAGGTCAGCGAGATGGGGTCGTCGTAGTTTGTTGTGGTGCCGCCGTTGGTACCGACCTGCGATTTCGATGCGCCGAGGATATCGAATGCCTTGGCGACGTTGACGCTCAATTTACGTACCTGCTTCGGTTGGACACTCGTGTAGTCGAGCTGCATTTGAAGGACACGAACCTGCGACCGGTTGTCGAGCGTCGCACCGGTGATTTTGTTCTGGTAGCGATCTTCGTTATGCGACGCATAACCCGACACGGTGCCAAGCAGGCTGCGCTGGTTGTTCAATAAAATCGGATAGGAAGCCGAAAGACCTAGTTTTTCGTTCTTGACTGTACGTTCGATAGTCGACGGCAACCCCGGGTTATCGGTCGGTTTGCCGCGATACGTGCTGGCATCGAGGCGCGTGATCAGGCCGCTGCTGCCGACTGGCAGGGCGCCGCTGAACGCGAAGTAGGTCTGCTTGTCGCGTCCCGGCGGCGCGAGCGCCGAGATGCTCAGTTGCTCGCCGAACCGCGTCAGGCCGTTTTCGGTTGCGGTGATGAGGCCCTGGACGCCCGGGTGGTTGAAGTCGATACCCGTGCTGACGTTGAACGGCTTGCGATCCACCGCAAGTTCGAGCGTCGTCGCGCCGTCGGTGGTTTGCGGCGGCGGGACATTCGCTTTCACCGTCAGGCCGGGCAGCAGGCCGAACGTGTTCACGTAGCGCTCGAACGTCGCGCGGCGCAGCGGACGGTCGGCCGTGATGTGCGCGGCGATCGCGCGAATCTTCGGTTCCATCGCGCCGGGTTTGCCGGTGACCTTGACGTCCGCCACGTAACCTTCGACCACCGTGATGCGCACGACACCGTTCTCGAACGTCTGCGCGGGAACGAATGCGAACGACAGCGCGTAGCCGCGCTCCTGGTACAGCTTCGTCACGCCGTTGGCGGTTTCGATCAGCTCGCCGATCGTAATGTCCTTGCCGACGAGCGGTGTGAAGCGGCGCGTGATTTCCTCGAACGGTACCGACTTCACGCCTTCGACCTGGAACGTCGTCGGCGTCAGGTGCCGCGACAGCAGCTCCTGCAATTGCGGCGCCTGCGGGGCGACCTGAACGGTGACGTTCGGGCCCGTCTTCGGTGCGTTGATCTGGGGAAGGGAGTCGAGCGGGTTACCGCCGACGCGCGTTTGTGCCTGTGCCGTGCCTGCTGCCGCGATGGCGAGCAGCATCATCCATCTGTCGAGTCTGGATTTCATTGTTCTTCCTCGTAGGCCTTGCTTTTCGTCTTCTTTGTAATGCCGGCGCACGACACCAGGGTGTCGCGCGCCGCGTGCCGCAATGCCGGTTGTGTTTGTACGGCCGCGTCATTCGCTCCGGCTGCGATGACGCGACCGTCCTCCTTACTTGCCAACGCTACCCAACGTACCCAGCAACCCCGTGACCGGTGCCAGCAGCCCCGTCGAACCGCTGCCCGACGACGCCGTACCCGACACGCTGCCGACCAGCGACGTGACCGGCGCGAGCGGGCTCGAGCCCCCGGAGCCTGCCGCACCGCCAACCGCTCCGGTGACAGTATTCAGCAAACCGGTGACGGGCGCGAGAGGGTTAGCACTGCCCGCGCCACCCGTTGCGCCGCCGAGCGTGCCGGTGACCGTCGACACGAGATTCGTGACGGGCGCGAGCGGGCTGCTGCCCGAGCCGCCCGCTGCGCCGCCGAGCGCGCCCGTGAGCGAGCCGAGCGGCGTCGAGCCGAGACCCGACAGCAGGCCGCCGAGCGGGTTCGTCGAACCGGAACCGGAGGACGAGCCGTTCTGGACGGTTGCCGTCGAGCCGCCGACGAGGCTCGTGATCAGGCCGGGGATCGGTGCTGCGCCGTTCGGGCCGTTCGGATTGACGAGGCCGCCCGCGTTGGTCACGGTATTGCCGACCGCGGTCACGAGCTGGCCGACGTCGCCGACGAGCGGCTGGCTCGACGTGCCGGCGACCTGCTTGCCGGCCGAGCTGATTGCGCCGCCGATCTGGCCGAGCAGGCCCGAGACGGGTTGGCCCAGGCCGGTCGTCGTGCCGACCTGCTGCGTGACCTGGCCGGCGGTGATCACGAGCGGCGTAATCGCCGAGCTGATCGGTTGCGTCACCTGCTGAACGGCGCCCGACGACAGCGTCGAGCCGATCGTCGTGCCGGCGGCCGTCAGGCCGTTGGCGACCGTATCGAGCACGGTGCCGACCGGCGTCGTGACCGGTGCGAGCGGTGCCAACGGGCCGGTGCCCAGCGCCTTGACCGTCGAGCTCAGGCCGGACACCGTGTTGCTGGTCGCGCCGACGACGTTGCCGAGACCGGCAACCGTGGTGCCGACCGGGTCCTTCGTCGAGCCGATCTGCCCCAGCCCGTTGCTCACCGCATCGGCGGCCGCGCCGACGATCGTGCCGGTGCTGGACAGCGTGCTGCCGACGCCCTTCGTCACACCGTCGCCGAGGCCCGGCAGGCTGATGTTGCCGACCGTGCTGCCGAGGTCGGTGGCCGTCTGGCCGACCGTGCTGATGACGCCCTTGGTGCCGGTCGGCGAACCGCTGGTGCCGCTCGTGCCGGGCGTGCCGCTCGTGCTCGGGTTGTTGTTGTCGTTGCTGCTGGTCGGCGGCGAGCTGACGCCGCCACCGCCGCAGGCGGCCAGCAGGCACGCTGCGGCGAAGGCGGTGAGGGGCATGCGCCAGTGGCGCAGGGCGACCGTCGTGATGGAACGTTGCTGGGACATGATGGACTCCTCGCTGTCTTTTCGATGAATGGATGTCGGATTACTTGCCGTGCGTGCCGCCGAGCAGGCCGCCGATCAGCGACGTGACGGGCGCAAGCGGATTCGACGACGAGCCCGCGTTCGTGACGGCACCCGTGCCGCCGCTCAGTGCCGGTACGCCGACCGTGCTCGTGACCGTGGAGACGGCATTCGTCACCGGGGCGAGCGGGCTGCTGCCGCCTGCGCCACCCGTCACGCCGCCGAGTGCGCCCGTGACTGCGCCGAGGAGGCCCGTGACCGGGGCGAGCGGGCCGCCGCTGGTACCGCCCGTTGCGCCGCCGAGCGCGCCGGTGACCGTCGAGACGAGGCCCGTGACCGGTGCGAGCGGACCGCCGCTGCCGCCTGCTGCGCCGCCCAGTGCACCCGTGACCGTCGAGACGAGGCCCGTGACCGGTGCGAGCGGACCGCCGCTGCCGCCTGCTGCGCCACCCAGTGCACCCGTGACCGTCGAGACGAGGCCCGTGACCGGTGCGAGCGGACCGCCGCTGCCGCCTGCTGCGCCACCCAGTGCGCCCGTGACGGTCGAGACCAGGCCCGTGACCGGTGCGAGCGGGCCGCTGCCGCCACCCGTTGCGCCGCCGAGTGCGCCGGTAACCGTCGACACGAGACCCGTGAGCGGGGCAAGCGGGTTTGTCACGCCGCCGGTGCCGCCCGTGAGCAGGCCGCCGACGGCCTTCACGGTGTTGCCCGTCGACGAGACGGTGTTGCCGAGGCCGGTGGTGACCGGGTTGCCGCCCGTCGATGCGAGCAGCGCGCCGGCCTGATTCAGCCCGTTGCCGACCGTGCCGAGCAGCGTGTTGACCGGCGCGCCGAGGCCGGTTGCCGTGCCGATCGTCTGGGTCGTCTGGCCGACCATCGTCGTGATCGGCGTGATGGCCGAGCTGACCGTCTGCGTCACCTGCTGAATCGGGCCCGTCGACAGTGCGTTGGTGAGCGTAGTGCCGCCGTTCGACACGGCGCCGCCGAGCGTCGTGACGAGGCCGCCGACCGCGCCCGTAACCGGCGCGAGCGGCGACAGCGGGCCGCTGCCGAGGCTCGTGACCAGGTTGCCCGTTTGCGTGACTGCGCCGCCGAGCTGATTGACCACGCCGCCCGTGCTGGCGACCGTGGTGCCGATCGGATCCTTCGTCGCGCCGAGCTGGCCGAGCCCGTTGCCGAGGCCGTTGCCCAGCGCGGAGACCGCGCCGCCCACGCTTTGCACGATGCCGCCCGCGGCTTGCGTGGTGGCCGGATTGACGCCCGGCAGCGTTTGGCTACCGATGACGGAGCCGAGACCGGAGACGGTGCTGCCGGCATTCGTGATGATGTTGCTGCCGCTTGCGAGGACATTTCCCACCGGGTTCGCCGACACACCGGAGGTGCCGGACGTACCGCTCGTGCCCGACGTTCCGCTCGTGCCGGACGTGCCGCTCGTACCCGAGGTTCCGCTGGTGCCGGACGTGCCGCTCGTGCCCGAGGTTCCGCTCGTGCCGGAGGTGCCGCTCGTACCCGAGGTGCCGCTCGAGCCGTTGCCGCCCGACGTGGAGATCGTATCGCCGCCGCCGGAGCTCGAGCCGCCGCCGAGACCCTGGCTGATGGAGCCGGAGCCGCCGCACGCGGAAAGGGAAAGCATGGCTGCAACGGTGGCCGCGATCAGAGTCGTCCGGAACACGCCATGAGGGATAACCTTAATGTCCATTTCGTCCTCGCATTAAAAATGTGTTGTGAACTGCGTTGTGTTGAGTGGTGCGAGGACTACTCTGCAACTGTCGTGCCATTTCGATGCCCGACGGTTCGACAACCGGTTTTAAACGAGGCAATTCCTTGTCGGAGAAGGAGGTTATGGAAATTGAAAGATTGTTGAATCTGTTTAAGTGAGGATGAATGAGAACGGTTTCGGCCGTTTCGTAACGTAACGTCACAACATTGGCGTTACGGATGCGGCGTAACGTGGGGCCCAAGCAGGCTTGGTGGACGAGGCAATTGTTTTACTGGTGGATTAGGTGTGCACATCTAACCTATCGTAAATCCTATGTGTAAGTCGTACCGAAACGCCGTACAAATACGTTGTGCTCCTGATCATTTTTTCCGCCCGAGTAGTTGAAAAGAGGTTGGAATTTAAATGGGAACGGATATAGAATCGGGAGCAGATGTAAGCAAATGTACGGTTCGGTACACTACGTTCGAGGAGGGGCACTATCGCGAATGTTAACTTGCATCAAATCGTGAGCAATGCCCTTCGGGGCGACCTATAAAGAAAGCGCACCCGGTTGTCGTTACAGCAGATGTGGCGAACGGCTGGGGCAAACGGCCAGATATGCGGGGACGTATACGTATAAAAGGCCAGAATACGTAAATACAGGCACGAGGAATAAAATGAAAGCAATCATCAAGCGTTTCCTTAAGGAAGAAGACGGGGTTACCGCAGTCGAGTACGGACTCATCGCCGGACTCATCGCCGTCGCTCTCGTCAGTGCGATGAGCACGTTGACGGGTGGCATCTCGGGTGCGTTCACCTACATCGCCAGCAAACTGCCGGCGGCATAACGAACGAGCTTTGCTCATTTCCCTGTTGTCAGGGGCGCGGATTGCTTCGGCAATCCGCGCGGTAAGTTTTGCCGTTCGGGGTGTAAATGATCCTGCTCACTGGCGTCGGGGTTTTCCTCGCGTGGGCGATGCTTGTCGCGCTCGAGGACATCCGTCATAGGCGTATACCGAATTCACTGGTGATCGGTGGATTCGCGTTTGCATTTGTACTCGCCGGACATAATCCGTTCGGCATATCCGTGAATCAGGCGCTCATTGGCGTACTGGTCGGTTTTCTGAGCCTCTTTCCCTTTTTTGTGCTGCGCGTAATGGGTGCCGCGGATGTCAAGGTATTCGCGGTGCTGGGCGCGTGGTGCGGCCCGCATGCGCTGCTGTGGCTCTGGATCATTGCGAGCCTGCTGGCATTCGCGCATGCCGGTACGCTGATCTTCGCCACCCGTACGCCCGTGTCGGCGTTGTGGCAGCGGCGTTCGCCGACGATGCAGATCGCCGGTTTCCGGGCGTCGCCGTATGCCGCATTCCTCGTGATTCCCGCGGCGCTGTGGTGCCTGTACCGGATCGCGACCGGGGGGATGCAATGACGGTCGTTCGTCCGGTATCCGGTATGCGACGTCGCGAGCGCGGTGCGACGGCGATCGAATTTGCGCTGATGTTGCCCGTGTTCTTCCTGATCCTGTACGCGATCATCACGTACGGGATGATCTTCGCGGCCCAGCAGAACCTGACGCTTGCCGCAACGGAAGGCGCTCGCGCCGCGCTGAACTATCAGCAGGTCGGTGCGGCCGCGTCGGTGCAGGCAGCGCAGCAAGCTGCGTTGGCGGCGCGAGCCCAGGCCGCATGCACGGCCGCGACGAACCTGACCACGTGGCTGAAAGGGTCGACATGCTCGCCCACGCAGCAAGGCAATTGTTCGTACGACCCGACGATGCTGTGCGTGCAGATCACGCTGACCTACCCATACTCGCAGAGTCCCCTGATTCCGTCGTTCCCGCTGCTCGGTTCGCTGTTGCCGGTGCCATCGACACTCACCGGAACCGCGATGGTCCAGATCAGCCCGGTCAACATCATATAGACGGCAGCTGCGGCGTCGTGCCGGGTCGAGGGCGCCCGGTCGGCAACGTTGCGCGGAGAATTCAATCGTGAGTAGCGGGGAAGCATAACAACACCATGGCCAACAATCTGACGAAGATCATTGCGGGTTTGCTGATCGCGATCGCGATTCTGCTCGGCGTCTATGCATGGATGCTCGGTCGCAAGCCGGCCGATGTCGCGCCGGTTGCCTCGACGGTCGCCACGCAGAGCGTGCCGGTCGTCGTGACGACTCGGCCGTTGCAAGCCGGCCAACCGATTCCGGCCGATGCGCTGAAAGTCCAGCAGTCGACCGCCGCGCCCCAGGGGGCGTTCGCCGATCCGCTGCAACTGGTCGGTCGCACCCCGGCAGCCGACATTCCCGCACATGCGGCCGTCGTCGCGAGCGCATTGTCGTCCGGTCTCGCCGAGCAGATCGCACCGGGAGAGCGCGCCGTCGCGATCAAGGTCGACGAGACCAACGCGGTCGGCAATCGCGTGCGCCCCGGCAACTATGTCGACGTGTTCGTGAATCTGAAGCGCGACGGGACCGGCGTGGCGATCGGCGGGACGTCGACGGCGGAGATCGTGAATACTCAGGCGCGGCTGCTGATGTCGAAGGTTCGTGTGCTGTCGTTCGGCGATGCCACGACCGAGCGAGACAGTTCGAACGGCTCGGTGGTCGGGACGCGGACCGCGGTGCTGGCCGTGCCCACCGCACAGGTCGACGCGCTGACGCTCGCCGAGCAGAGCGGTCGACTCCTGCTCGCGCTGCGTAACCCGCGCGACGACGATGTCGCGGCGCAAACCGTCGCGGTTCGCGTCGGCGACGACAAGAGCCCGTCGGCGGTTGCCGCCGCCGGCATGGTGCTGGGCGAGTTGTCGAAGAGTGCGACGGCGCCGGCTCCGCGTGTGGCGCCGCGGGTGGTCGCACGGCGTCCGAGCGGTGGCGGCATCGAAGTGATTCGGGGTGGGCGGACCGAAACGGTCGCTTATTGAGTGGGACGAAGACGGCAAACAATGAAAAAGAAACTGATTGGTTTGGCTATTGCATTGAGCGCGCTGGCGATGCCGCCGCTGTCGGACGCGGCCGACACGAGCGGGACGATCAGCCTTGCAATCGGCGCGCAACGGCAGCTTGCGACGGGGCGTGCGCTGCAGCGGGTCGCGGTCGGCGATCCGTCGGTGGCCGACGTGCTCGTCGTCAAGGGCGGGCACGGCGGCGTGCTGCTGGTGGCGAAGAATGCCGGCGCGACGAACGTGATGATCTGGGAGCGCGGCCGCGACGAGCCGACCGTCTATAACGTGAACGTCACGAGCGGGGCGGCGCGGGCACTCCTCGACGGTGCGTCGCCGAGCGTGAACACGTACGGCGGCACGACGGTGATCGGCGGTACGTCCGGAACGCTCGACGGGCATCAGCGGGCCGTGCATGCGGCGAAGACAGTCGGCGGCAAGGACGGGACGACGCTGGATGCGTCGACGATCTCCGGCAAGAATGTCGTGCAGGTCGACGTGCGGGTCGTCGAATTCAGCCGCTCGGTGCTGAAGCAGGCGGGGCTCAACTTCTTCAAGCAGAGCAACGGCTTTGCGTTCGGGGCCTTCGCGCCGACGGGGCTGACAGCGATTACCGGCTCGCCGAACAGCTCGCTCACCTACAACACGAACGTGCCGATTTCGTCGGCGTTCAACCTCGTCATCCATTCCATGTCCCGCGGGTTGTTCGCCGACCTGTCGATTCTCGAGGCGAATAACCTGGCCCGAGTACTCGCGCAGCCGACGCTCGTCGCGTTGTCCGGTCAGAGCGCGAATTTCCTCGCGGGCGGCGAAATTCCGGTGCCGGTGCCGCAATCGCTCGGCACGATCTCGATCGAGTGGAAACCCTACGGCGTCGGACTGACGGTTACGCCGACCGTGCTGAATCCGCGGCGGATCGCGCTGAAGGTCGCGCCCGAATCGAGCCAGCTCGACTTCGTGCATTCGATCACGATCAACGGCGTGCAGGTGCCCGCGCTGACGACGCGGCGTGCGGACACGACGGTCGAGCTCGGCGACGGCGAAAGCTTCGTGATCGGCGGCTTGATCGACCGCGAGACCACGTCCAACGTCAACAAGGTGCCGTTCCTGGGCGATCTGCCGATCATCGGCGCGTTTTTCAAGAATCTGAGCTACCAGCAGAACGACAAGGAGCTCGTGATCATCGTGACGCCGCATCTCGTTGCACCGATCGCGCAGGGCGCACCGCTGCCGGCGACGCCGGGGGAGCTGTCCGAGCAGCGCGACGGTCCGGTGTGGCGTTCGTACCTGGGCGGCATGGCATCGCCGGACGCAGGGCCGGGGTTCTCGAAATGAGCGCGCCGAATCGTTACCGGACCGCGCAGGCCGTCGCGCATGACGCGATGCCTTGCTTCATTGGGAGTATTCAAGATGAATGCGAGAACCTATTCCTTGGCTGAGCCCGCCGTCACCGACCACTTCGTCTGCGCATCCTCTCTTGCCGAGCATGTGCATTGGCTGTCGCAATCGCTGGTGTCCGCCGGCGCGGTCGAAGGGGTACCGCTCGACGGCGCCGCGCTGTCGCAGCGTATCGGCGTGTTGAATCCGGCGCTGGCATTCATCGATTTTTCCGGTGATTGCGCGGCTGCAAGCACGGTGGTATCCGCGGTACGCGCGGCGCATCCGGGCGTGCCGGTCGTCGCACTGGGCTCGCTCGCGCAACCCGAAGGCGCACTCGCCGCGCTGCGCGCGGGGGTGCGCGATTTCGTCGATTTTTCCGCACCGGCCGACGAAGCGCTGCGGATCACGCGGGTGTTGCTCGACAACGTCGGCGAGCCGGCGAATCGCCACGGGAAGGTCACCGCCTTGCTCGGCGCGCGCGCCGGGATGGGGGTGAGCACGCTCGCCGCGAACCTGTCGGTGCTGATGCAGCGCCGGCCGGCCGCCCCCGCGCACACGGCGGCGCTCCTCGATCTCGGGCTGCCGGCCGGCGACGGCGCGCTGTTCCTGAACACGCGCTGCGAATTTCACTTCGTCGAGGCGGTGCGCAACCTGCGCCGGATCGACCGCACGTTCGTGACGACTGCGCTCGCGCGCCACTCGAGCGGCGTCGCCCTGACGACGCTGCCGCCGAATCTCGCCGAGCTGCGCGACGTGGCGACGGCGTCGTGCGCGGCGCTGCTGAACCGGCTGCGGGCGTTCTTCGATCATCAGATCGTCGATCTCGGCGGCTTTCCGAATCGCGAATTCATCGCGCAGGTCGTGAACCTGGCGGACGAAGCATGGCTGGTTTGCGACCAGGGCGTGGCGTCGGTCGTGTCTGCCGTCGAGATGCTGGACGGGTTGCGCGAGGCCGGTGCCGCGACCGACCGGATCCGGCTCGTCGTCAACCAGTTCGACGCCGAGCTCGGCTTGATGCCCGCGCAGATCGCCGAACGGCTCGAACTGTCGCTGGTTGCGACACTGCCGTCGCGGCGCGTGTCGATCGGGCATGCGGCGAACCAGGGCAAGCTGATCGCCGAGGTCGCGGAACGCGATCCGTACGTCCGTGCGCTCGGGCCGCTGGTCGAGCGCCTCGCGGGCGCGCCGGCGCCCGGAGCGACCCCGCGTGCGACCGGCGGCCTCTCGGCGCTCAGGCGCATCATTCAATCCTCAACGAAGCGGTCGTAAGCGATGGCACACGACATTCAATTTGCCGACGGCGCAGCGCCGTTCTCGCAAACGCAACAGTTCCACGACATCAAGAATGCCGCGCACGAGCATCTGCTCACGCGGATCGAGGAGCTGGGTGCCGAATTCGGCCGTTGGTCGCGACAGGCGATCAACCAGTTCGTCGATCTCGAAATCGACAGCTTCGTGCGGCTACGGCGCATCCCGCTCAACGAGAGCGAGGTGCGCGCGGTGGCCGAGGCGCTGACGAAGGAGCTCGCCGGCTTCGGGCCGATCGAAGACCTGTTGGCCGACCCGCACGTCGAGGACATCCTGATCAACGGCTACAACGACATCTACGTGTCGCGCCACGGGATCCTGTCGAAGCTGCCGATCCGCTTTACCGACAACGCGCATCTGCTGCGGATCGTGCGACGGATTCTCGCACCGGTCGGCCGGCGGCTCGACGAATCGAACCCGATGGTCGATGCGCGGCTGCCCGACGGCGGGCGGGTCAACGTCGTGATCGAACCGCTGTCGATCGACGGGCCGGTCGTATCGATCCGGAAATTCCGCAAGGACCCGCTGAAGCCCGAGGACCTGCTGGGCAACGGCACCTACAACGAGGAAATCGGCCGGCTGCTCGAAGCGGCGGTCGACGCGCGCTGCAACGTCCTCGTGTCGGGCGGCACCAGTTCGGGCAAGACGTCGCTGCTGAACGCGCTGGCGTTTCACATCCCGATGGCCGAACGCGTCGTGACGATCGAGGATACGGCCGAACTGTCGTTGAATCACCCGCACGTCGTGCGGCTCGAGAGCCGTCCCGGCGGGTTCGACGGCAGCGGCGTCGTGACGATTCGCGACCTGCTGCGAAACACGCTGCGGATGCGGCCGGACCGGATCATCGTCGGCGAAGTGCGCGGCGGCGAAGTGCTCGAAATGCTGCAGGCGATGAATACCGGCCACGACGGATCGATGGGTACCGTGCACGCCAGCTCGCCGCGCGAATGCCTGTACCGGCTCGAGATGCTGGCCGGCTTCGCCGGTTTTCAGGGCACCGAAGCAAGCCTGCGGCGGCAGATCGCCAACGCGATCGACTTCATCGTGCAGATCGGCCGGCTGTCCAACGGCCGCCGCCGCATCCTGTCGATCACCGAAGTCACCGGCATGTCGGACAACGTCGTGTCGACGCAGGAGCTGTATCGCTACGAGGCGCGTGTCACGCCGGAGGGCGAAGAGATCGATCATTGGGAGTCGCTCGGCATTCATCCGCATTCGCCGAAGCTGGCACGTTTCCGCAGCACGCTGGTGTCCGCGGGCGGCGGCGGGTTCGGTGGCAACTTCGGGCGAGGCGGGGGCTTCAATGTCTAGCGCCACCTTGCTCGCGCTGATGTTCGCGCTGATCTGCGCGGCGGCCGGATTGTTGCTGTGGCGCGGAAGTCAGGTGCGTGAAGGGCGTGCGCATACGCAGCGGTTCTTCGACAGCCGCGTGGGACAGGGCGCGCGTTCCGCTCCCCCGACTGGCGATACGCGCCCCGCACGCGCCCCGGCGGCCGGTACGGCGAACGCGCAGGCAGTCGAGCAAGGGCTCGCGCGCTGGCGCGCGTCGGTGCTCGACGCGTGGACCGTGCTGTCCGACCGCGCGGGCCTCGATGAAGTGCGCACCGGGCTCGTGATGGTGCTTGCAGTCATCGTGCTACTCGCGTTGTGGGCCGGCATGGCCGGCGGCGTGCTCGCCGCGGCGGCGGCGGCCGTGGCGGGCAGTGTGCTCGTCGTTCTGTGGGTCACGTCGCGCATCAGCCGGCGCCGCCTGAAGATCGTCCGTCAGTTGCCGTCGTTTCTCGACGGGATCGTGCGGCTCGTGACGCTCGGGAACAGCGTGCCGGCGGCGTTCCAGTCGGCGCTGCAGACGGCCGAGATGCCGCTGCGCCGCTGCCTCGACGACGTGTCGCAGATGCTGCGCTCCGGCGTCGAGATCGACCGCGCGATGCTGCACATCGCGCACACCTACCGTATCCGCGAATTCGAACTGGTCGGGGCGGTGTTGCGTCTGTCGGTCCGCTACGGCGGACGGGCGGACGTGATGCTCGACCGGATGTCGACCTTCATGCGCGATCTCGAGCAGGCGGAACGCGAACTGTCCGCGATGTCGGCCGAGACCCGGCTGTCCGCCTGGGTGCTGGCGCTGTTGCCGATCGCGGTCGGCAGTTTCGTCATCGCGACGAGCCCGCGCTACTTCACGGCGATGTGGAGCGACGATAACGGACGTCAGCTGATTTACCTGGCGTTCGCGCTGCAGGCGATCGGCGGTCTCTGGCTGTTCCGGCTCGCGCGGCTGAGGTGAATCGATGGATGCAAACCGTTTAGGCGCACTTGCGCTGGTGCTCGGATCGATCGGCGTGCTGCTGCTTGCCGCGCTCGCGATCGTCCGCGTCGTGCTCGTGCAGCGTGCCGAGCGCGCGCTGGCGCATGCGCTCGACCGCCGGGCCGCCGCAGTCGAAGCGGCTGCCGCGCGCGCCGGCTCCGCCGAAGCGGCACGCGAGGCGGTGACACCGCCCGCGCCGCGTGTCCGTTTCGCGGGGCTGCGCGAACGTTTCGAAGACGTCGGGATGCGGTGGCTCGATACCGGCTTCAGCAGATATCTGATCGCCGACGAAGATCGCCAACTGCTCGAACAGTGCGGTTTCGTCGACGTGCGTGCCAGAGCGCTGTTCGTCGGCGCTCGCATCGTCTGCGCGATCCTGCTGCCGGCGCTCGCGGTGCTGGTACTGATCGGCCGCGGGCAACAGGCGCGCTGGCCGCTGTGGATATCCGTCGCGCTCGTGACCGGCTACATGCTGCCGAAGATCTATGTGCGCCGGCGCGCCACCGCGCGCCGGCAGAGCATCGCGGCCGAACTGCCGCTGCTCGTCGACATGTTGCGGCTGCTGCAGGGCGTCGGCCTGTCGCTCGACCAGAGCATCCAGGTCGTCACGCACGATTTTCAGACGATGCTGCCGGTGCTGTCGTGGGAGCTCGGCGTCGCGCAGCGGCAGTTCGCGGCCGGGCGCACGCGCGAACAATCGCTGCAACGCCTGACGAACAGTTTCGACAACGAGGATTTGCGCGCGATCGTGCGCTTGCTGATTCAGGTCGACAAGCATGGCGGCGCGGTGCAAGAGCCGCTGAAACAATTCGGTGACCGTCTGCGCGAAGGGCGTCGCGCGACGCTGCGCGAACAGATCGGTCGCCTGACGGTGAAGATGACCGGCGTGATGATCGTCACGCTGTTGCCGGCACTGTTGATCGTGACCGCGGGGCCGGGGATCATGACCGTGCTGTCCGCGCTCGCTGCGATTCAGCATTGATGCGGCATGAGGGGAAGGAGCGACACGAGATGAATCGATTGGGTTGGGTTCGCACGCTCGCAGGCGCGACGGCGTGCGCGTTGCTCGCCAGCGGGTGTGCGATGTTCAAGGAGTCCGGATACGGAATCGGCGCGCAGGCCGAACGCGGCGCGCTGATGCAGGCCGCCGCCGACAAGAATGCGCCGCCCGATACGCCGGGCATGTATCTGGGCCTGATCGAGCGGATGCAGGGGCAGGGGCTGTATTTTGCGTCGCTCGCGCACATCGATCAGTACGAGAAGCAATATGGCGCATCGCCGGACACGATCCTGCTGCGTGCCGACGCGTTGCGCGCGACCGGCCAGTACGACGCCGGCGTGGCCGCCTATACCAAGTTGCTGACGACGCCGCTTGCCGCGCGCGGCTATCGCGGGCTGGGGCTGACCGCCGGCGCCCGCGGCGATTTCGCGCTGGCCGCGCAGCAGCTCGAACAGGCGACGGCACTTGCGCCGACCGATGCGGCGACGTTGTCCGACCTCGCGTATTCGAAGATGCGTGAAGGCGATCTGGCGGGGGCGCGCGTGCCGCTGCTGAAGGCGGCCGAACTCGAGCAGAAGAACCCGAAGATCCTCAGCAACTTCGTGCTGTATCTGCTCGCGACCGGCCATGCGAAAGATGCGCGGCGGCTGATGGATCAGCAGAAGCTGTCGCCCGCGGTGCGCGGCCAGATTCGTGACGACGAGACGAAGGTTGCGGCGGCGATGCGCGCGAAGCAGCGCGCCATCGCCTATGCGCCGGCCAGCGTGTCCGTGCCGTCGGTGGCGAGCAGCGACAATTTCGATCTTGCCGTGCCGCTGCTGCAGCGTTTCGCGCGATAACGACGATATTCACGGAGGCCATCATGTTTCACCTTTCCTTAATCCGCGTGCGGGCCGTGGGCATCGCGTTCGCGTGCTCGCTGAGCGCGGGCGTCGCGCATGCGCAAAGCGACACGCCGGCGTCCGAAATCGGTCATGCGACCAGCGCGCTGCTCGACCTGCAGCGCTCGAATCGGGCGGCCGCTACGCCGCAACCGATCGACGGCACGGCCGGGACGTATGCGTATCAGCGCTATATCGACTCGTTCAAGACGCCGATTCCGCAGTGGTTCGGCACGATGTCGGCGTCGGGCGGCGGCAGCAGCGGCGGCAGCGGCAGCGGCGGGCTGTCCGGCGGCGATCTCGCGCGCTGACGGAGCAAAACGGTGACTACCCGGCACAGTGGCGGCACGATCCGCCGCGCGTCACGACAGCGCGGCGCGTTCTCGGTGATGGCGATCATCGCGATGCTGATCGCCGTCACCACGCTTGGCGCCATTGGCGTCGGTAATCTCTTTTACCAGCGTCGAGACGTGCAGCGAATTGCCGACATGGCTGCGCTCGCGGCCGTGCAGCGGATGGACGATGCCTGTTCGCAGCCGACTGCCACCGCGACCAGCAATGCGCAGTCGAACGGGCTCAATGCGTCGAACGGCGACACGATCAGCATCGAATGCGGCCGCTGGGATACGTCTGCCAATCCGGCACCCAGCTACTACGCCGCCGCGACATCCGGGACCACGCAGTTGAACGCCGCCAAGGTGGTCGTCACGCGCCAGGTGCCGTTCTTCTTCGTCGGACCGCCGCAGACGGTGTCCGCGGTATCGACCGCGCGTTCGACGAACATCGATACGTTCTCGGTGGGCGCGACCCTTGCCGCGCTCGGCGGGGTTGGCTGCTCGGGCGGATCGGCGCCGACGTCCGGCAATCCGGGGCTCGTCAACGGGTTGATCGGCGCGCTGCTCGGCGCCAACCTGAACCTCAACATCGCGTCGTATCAAGCGCTTGCGTGCACCAACGTGACGGTCGGTGACCTCGTCGTGGCGGCGGGCGTCGGCACGGTCGATCAACTGCTCGCGCTGAAGCTCACGCTGCCGCAACTGATCCAGTTGATGGTGAAGGCGGCCTCGCAGACGTCCGTCGTGAACGCAAGCCTGCAGGCGAGCGTGGCCGCGCTGCAGGCGATCGTGAACGCCAACGTCCCGGGGACGTCGATCGGTCTCGGCGGCGCGGGCGGGTTGCTGAACGTCGCGCTCGCGGATACGCAAGCGGCGCTCAACGCGCAGGTCGATCTGCTCGACCTGCTGATGGTCGGCGCGGAGATTGCGGCAACGGGCAAGCCGGCGGTTACTGTCAACGTGCCGTCGCTGAATCTCGGCGGGCTGACGGGAACGCAGTTGCAGGTGCAGATCATCAGCCCGCCGTCGATCGGCGTTGGCGAGGGCGGGATCGATCCGGCGACGGGAACGTGGCGTACGAAGGCGTCGACGGCGGCAGTGGGCGTGTATCTGAATGTCGCTCTCGGCACCGCGCAGTTACCGATACTCGGAACGTTGCTGAATCAGATCGCATCGATCAATGTCAAGCTCCCGATTTACTTGCAAGTCGGCACCGGTAGCGCATGGCTGAATTCGACGCAATGCGCGTCCACGCAGGAGGCAAGTACCGTCGTCATTACGGCGCAACCGGGCGTGGCCAATCTGTGCATCGGTCAGCCGCCGCTCGACGCATCAGGCAAGATCAGTCTGTCGTCGAATTACAGTTGTGCGTCGCCGGCGCAGATCATCGACATGAACGCGGTGCTCGGGCTTGTTCGGGTGACGGCCTCCATGTCGAACGTATCTGTCCAGGTGCAGGGTGCTTCCCAATCGCATACGTTCAATGGCGTGCCGGGAACCGATGCGAACTATTGGACCGTGAATTCGAATGCACTCGGCTCAGCGCTCAGTTCGGCGCTGACTCAACTCGCGGCTGCGACGATCACTGTCAACCTCCGCTTGGCCGACCTGACCAGTTTGCCGATCCCCTCGACCTTCGTATCGACGCTGCTCGGTTTTCTGACCAGTCTGCTCGGCCCGGTGCTGTCGAGCCTTGACGCAGTCCTCGTGCCGCTGCTGAATCTGCTCGGCGTCCAGGTCGGCGCGGCGACGGTCCATCAGATCTCGCTTAGTTGCGGGGTCGCCCAAACGGTTTACTGAAGAAGCAGATCAGATGAGAAATACGCCCGCAATCGAAGAGCTCGACCTGTACGTCTGGGAAGGCAAGGCGGACATCGTCGACCGCGTCGCCCGATGCATGGCGAGCTTCGACGTCGAAGTGATCCGCGCCGACAACGCGGCGGTCTCGCCCGAGCGCGCCGCGATGCGGCGGTCGCTGGCGATCATCAGCGTGACGATGATCGAAGGCGGCGCGGCATTCCTGCGCGACTGGCAGGCCAACATCGGCATGCCGGTGGTCTGGGTCGGCGCGGCGCGCGACCACGACGCGTCGCAGTATCCGCCCGAGTATTCGCACATCCTGCCGCTCGACTTCACGTGCGCGGAATTGCGCGGCATGATCGGCAAGCTCGTCACGCAACTGCGTGCGCACGCGGCCGAAACGTTGCAGCCATCCGAACTCGTCGCGCACTCCGAATCGATGCAGGCGCTGCTGCACGAAGTCGATACGTTCGCCGATTGCGACACCAACGTGCTGCTGCACGGCGAAACCGGCGTCGGCAAGGAGCGCATCGCGCAACTGCTGCACGAAAAGCATTCGCGCTACCGGCACGGCGAATTCGTGCCGGTAAACTGCGGCGCGATTCCGGACGGCCTGTTCGAATCGCTGTTCTTCGGCCATGCGAAAGGGTCGTTCACCGGCGCGGTTGTTGCGCATAAAGGCTATTTCGAACAGGCGGCCGGCGGCACGCTGTTCCTCGACGAAGTCGGCGATCTGCCGCTGTATCAGCAGGTCAAGCTGCTGCGGGTGCTCGAGGACGGCGCGGTGCTGCGGGTCGGCGCGACGGCGCCGGTGAAGGTCGATTTCCGTCTGGTCGCGGCGAGCAACAAGAAGCTGCCGCAGCTCGTCAAGGAAGGGTTGTTCCGCGCCGATCTCTACTACCGGCTCGCGGTGATCGAGCTGAGCATCCCGTCGCTGGAGGAGCGCGGCGCGGTGGACAAGATCGCGCTGTTCAAGTCGTTCGTCGCCCAGGTGGTCGGCGAGGAGCGGCTCGCCGAGCTGTCCGATCTGCCGTACTGGCTCACGGATTCGGTCGCGGACAGCTATTTCCCCGGCAACGTGCGCGAATTGCGCAACCTCGCCGAGCGCGTCGGCGTGACGGTGCGGCAGACGGGCGGCTGGGACGCCGCGCGACTGCAGCGGCTGATCGCGCACGCACGCAGCGCGGCCCAGCCGGTGCCGGCGGAGAGTGCGGCCGAGGTGTTCGTCGATCGCAGCAAGTGGGACATGAACGAGCGCAGCCGCGTGATCGCGGCGCTCGACGCAAACGGTTGGCGGCGTCAGGACACGGCCCAGCAGCTCGGCATCAGCCGCAAGGTATTGTGGGAAAAAATGCGCAAATATCAGATCTTCGACGAAGAGCCCGAGACCCGCGAAAGCGAGTAATTAATGAGATAAAATCGCGGTGAATTACAACGACTCGGGCGGGAATAAAATTTCATGAGCCATATGACGGGGTTGAGGCGGGTAGGCGTGTTGCTCGCCATGATGGGAGGCATGCAAGGCGCGTTCGCGCAGGGGCTGGCAGGCAGCGATTCGCCGGCGGTGCAGCAGGCGTCGGCGCCGGTGGCCGCGATTCCGGTGATCGATTCGCAGGCGCAGACGTCGATACAGCCGCAGGCCGGCGAGACGACGGGGCCGAGCACGGTCGACGATTTGCAACGCCAGATCCAGGCGCATTCGCTGACGGAAATGCGCACGAGCTACAACGGCAGCTACGGCGCCAGCCTGCTGTTCAACGTCAAGGACGGTGCGTATTTCGTCGCGCTGTTCCAGCAGAAGGCGTTCTGGCGCGTGATCAAGACTTACGACGAAACGCGCGCGGAAGCGATCTATCGCGATTTCTCGCATCAGGCGGAGCGGCTGGCCGTCAACGAACTGCGGGCGGCGAAGCTGGAATCGCAGAAGGCGCAAATGGACAAGCAGATCGAAGTCACGCAGGAGCGCGCGCGGCGGCTGCAGGCGGACATCTCGATCGCGCGCCAGCAGCAGGCTGCGGTGGCGGATCGCCAGAAGAGCGTGCGGAGCGAAACGGCAGCGCTGCAAGCGCAACAGGCGCAGCTGCAGTCGCAATTGCGGGCGTTGCAGCAGCAGGTGCGTTCGCTGCAGCGCGAGGCCGACGCGGGGCTGCCGACGACGGCCCGCTGAACCCGGTGACGGCGGTGCGGCGACGCGCCGCATCGGCCGTACCAGTGAAAAGGGCAAGCCGGTTGGCTTGCCCTTTTTGTTTTACTGGCCGTCCGGCACGATTCGCCGGCGGCGCGTCACGATGACCGGCCCGTTGCCGCCGCGGGAATCCGACGGCGCGGCGTTGCCGGATGCATCGCCGGTGTCGCGCGGCGCGCCGTAGCTTTCACGCGGCTCGCGAGGTTCACGCGGTGCGCCGTAGCCTTCGCGCGGTTCGCGCGAACCGTAGCCTTCACGCGGCTCGCGGGCGCCGTAGCCGCCGTCGCCGCGCGATTCGCGCGGGCCGCCGTGCGAGCCGTACGGGCTGTGACCGCCGCCTTCACGGCCGCCGGGGCGACCGCCGGTGCGCGGGCCGCGGGGGCCGCCGCCGGGGCGCGAGCCGCCGGTGTCGAGCTGGATCGTGGAAATCGCACGCTTGTAGATGCCTTGCAGACCCACGGGGGTGCGCAGCATCACCAGATACTGGTCGAACGACTCGATACACCCCGTCAGACGAATGCCGTTGACGAGATAGATTTCAACACGCTTACGTTCCTTGCGTGCCGAATTGATGAAGTCGTTTTGCGGATGGGATTCTGCGGGATTGGCCATTGAGGTGCGGCAGGAGCCTGCGTCAGAGAATATGTTGTGCGTGTGTGTGGCGTGTTCGTCCACAAGGCGTTTGGCGGAATTCTACCTTGTTCGATAGGGAAGCGCGCAGTCGTGATTGTGTCGAACCGTAACCCACTATAGACGTTCCCGCGCATTTTCGCGATTAGGCCGAACGGCCAACGTCGTTTCGTTACGTCGCGTTACGACTCTCGCAGCCCCGTATCACCTCGGTGCGCGCGTCGCGCTTACATTGATCGCGCGAGCCGGGCAGGCCGGCTCATCAGGGATCCGGAGCATGAACAAGAGGCAAGTGGCAGGGATGATCGGGAGCATGGCGTTGCTCGTTTCCGGTAGTGCAATGGCGGGGCATGTGGACCTGTCGGTCGGCATCGGCGTGCCGGTCGCGCCGGTCTATGTCGAACCGGCGCCGGTCTATGTGGCGCCGCAGCCCGCCGTCGTCGCCTATCCGGGCTACGGATACGACTATGACGGCGATGACGACGACGATCGCTATCGCAAGTGGCGCAAGCACTATTACAAGCACTGGCATCGGCACCACGGCGACGACGATGACGATTGAGCCCCGTGGCGGCCCCGTCGGTGCGCGTCAGAACGCGTAGTCGGGGTTTTTCGGGTCGAATGCGGTGTCGTCGAGGGTCGCGGGCGCGATTTTCTCGATGACGATCCGCTCGAAGATCCTGCCGTCGTTGTCATAGGACTCGACGGTCCGGAAATAGGGGGCGTGCAGGTCGAGCCCCAGTACTTCCTTTTTCGCATAGAACTGCGGCCGGCCGGTCGGCGTTTCGTACGTGAGCGCGACGACGCGCACGCCGCCGATCGTCCTGGCTTCCACGTCGGTCGGCCGCTGCACGCCGGCTTCCAGGTATTTCTTCCCTTCGGTCAGGTACAGGTTCGCGATGAACTCGGTGCCGAGATCCTTCACCTGGTGATTCGACTGGGCGCGCGCGAGCGCGCCGTCGATCGCGGTCCATAACGGAATCTTGCCGAGCAGGCCGCCGAGATGGCCGTACATCTCGTCCTTGCGCTGCGTCGTGTCGTAGATCGTCTCCTGCCCGGCATGCGCGCCGCCCGGCAGCCATTTCGCATACACGCGCAGCGGCTCGCGGGTCGTCTTCACGAGCATGCGGTCGGGCGTGTCGGACCATTTCCCGTTGATGCGCTCCTGACGCACCATCGTGAACTGGTAAGACGGATAGCCGTTGGGGCCGTTACGGATATAGAGCGGCACGGCCAGCGGATCGAGCGCCTTGAAGAGCGCCGTGAGCGTCGCATCGTCGAGTTGCGCGAGCGTGCCGCGCTGGGCCGCCGTGCGCAGCCAGCGCGCCTGCTGCGCGAGCGGCTCGTGCGCGACCTTCGCGAGATCCGCGGGGAGCGCGGCGGCCGGTGCCGCGCTCGCGGCGTCGGCCTGTTCCTGTGCATGCAAGCCCGCCTGCGCGAGCGACAGCACGCATGCGACGGCTGCCGCGGCGGCATGCCGCGCGCGGCGCTTCATTCCTTCGTTCATCGATAGCGTCTCCCGCAGCGATGGATCGTTCAGCCTTGCTTCGCGGCCTGGATTTTGGCGAGTTCCTCGTCGCGCAGCGCGCGGCGCAGGATCTTGCCGACGTTCGTCTGCGGCAGTGCGTCGCGGAACTCGACGAATTTCGGCATCTTGTAGCCGGTCAGGTTCTTGCGGCAGTGCGCGAGTACGTCCTCGGCCGTCAACGACGGGTCGCGACGCACGACGAACACCTTGATCCGCTCGCCCTGTACTTCGTCCGGAATGCCGATCGCCGCGGCTTCGCTGATGCCGGGATGCATCACGAGCACTTCCTCGATCTCGTTCGGATACACGTTGAAGCCCGACACGAGGATCATGTCCTTCTTGCGATCGATGAGGCGGATGAAGCCGCGCTCGTCCATCACGCCGATGTCGCCGGTGGCGAGCCAGCCGTCGGCGTCGATCACCTTGGCCGTCTCGTCGGGGCGCTGCCAGTAGCCGCGCATCACCTGCGGGCCGCGCACGCACAGCTCGCCCGGCTCGCCGATCGCGGCCCAGGTGCCGTCCTCGCGACGAAAGCGCACGACGGTCGACGGCGCGGGCAGGCCGATCGAACCGCTGAACGCTGCCATGTCGTTCAGGTCCACGGGATTCATCGTGACGATCGGAGAACACTCCGTGAGACCGTAGCCTTCGACCACCGGCCGGCCCGTCACCTGCTGGAAGCGCTCGGCGACCGCGCGCTGCATCGCCATCCCGCCCGCCATCGCGAGCTTGAGCTTCGAGAAGTCGCGCTGGCGGAATTCGTCGTTGTCGAGGAACGCGTTGTACAGCGTGTTGATGCCGGTGATTCCCGTGAACGTCTCGTGGCGGATGATCTTCATCACCATCTTCATGTCGCGCGGGTTCGCGATCAGGATGTTGCGCCCGCCGAGCCCCATGAAGATGAACGCGTTCACCGTCAGCGAATAGATATGATAGAGCGGCAGCGGCGTGAGCACGGTTTCGACGTCGCCCGACACCTGGTCGGCGATCCAGGCCTTCGCCTGCAGCAGGTTCGCGATCAGGTTGCCGTGTGTGAGCATCGCGCCTTTCGCGACGCCGGTCGTGCCGCCCGTGTACTGCAGGAACGCGAGATCGTCGCGCGTGGTCTGCACCGGTTGCGGCTTGCCGCGCGCGCCGAGCGCGAGGGCGGAGCGCAGCCGGATCGCCTGCGGCAGGTGATAGGCCGGCACGAGCTTCTTCACGTGCTTCAGCACGAAATTGATCAGGCGTCCTTTCGCGTTGAAACCGTCGGCGAGCAGATCGCCGAGCGCGGTGACGACGATGTGTTTCACCTGCGTTTCCGGCAGCGCGTCCTGCAGCGTGCGCGCGAAGTTCTCGAACACGACGATCGTCTGCGCGCCGCTGTCCTTCAACTGGTGCGCGAGTTCGCGCACGGTGTAGAGCGGATTCACGTTGACGACGATCGCGCCGGCCTTCAGCGTGCCGAACAGCGCGACCGGATACTGGAACGTGTTCGGCAGCATGATCGCGACGCGGTCGCCGGGCTTCACGCCGAGGCTTTGCAGATACGACGCGAACGCGTCGACTTTCCGCGCGAGCGTGCGGTAGGTCATCGACGCGCCGGCGCTCACGTAGGCGACGCGGTCGGCGAAGCGGGTCGTGCATTCGTCGAAGAACTGCACGAGCGACGCGTATTGCGTGACGTCGATCTCGTGCGGGACGCCGGGCGGGTACGACGCGTACCAGATGGCATCGGTGTTCGGCGGAATCTGAGCCGAGGTGGGTGCTGCGGAAGATGACATGACGTGTCTCCGGTCTTGGCGCTCGGCGAGGGTCGGCGCGCCAGCGCCAGCCCATGCCCCGTGCTTCGCGGCCGGTCGACGCGGGCGCCTCGACGCCGCGCACGACCGCGCGTATCAATCAAATCGTGAACAGGAAGCCGCGCGTGGCCTCGCGCGCTCAGTTCGTGGAATGCAGCGGCGCCGTCTCGGCGGCGGTCGACCCCGACTGCGGCAGCCCGAATGCTTCGCTTGCACCGGCGTCGTCGAGCACCGCCGCGAAGATCGACAGTTGTGCGCTGTCGGGCATCGGCGCCTTCAGCGCGGCGACGATCAGCGACGACAGCCGCGCGATCATCTGCACGTCGTTCATCGTGCGGCCTTGCGAGAATTCGTCGATCAGGCTTTCCGTTTCGGCGCCCGCGAGCGCGCCGGACAGCGCGCCGATCGCGAAGTGCAGCCGCCAGCCGAGCTCGGTGCGGGGCAGGTGCGGCAGCGCGCGCTGGAAGGCGTCGAAGAAGCGGCCCGCGACGCTCGCGTAGTGCGCGGTCAGGAAGTTGCGCACGAACGGCGAAGGATCGGTGTAGGCGCGGCCGATCAGCCGCAGAAACCCCGGCCCGCCGCGTTCGGGATCGCGCGATGCCTTCAGCGCCGGAATGAACATCGCGCCGAGCACGTGCTCGCAAGTGATGTGCGTGCCGAGTTGCGCATCGAAGCGGTCGAGGATGCCGAGGCGCTCCTGGTTCAACTGGTCGAGCCGGCGCGACAGCATCGCGTGGATCAGCGCTTCCTTGCTGCCGAAGTGGTAGTTGACCGCGGCGAGATTGACCGCCGCGCGCGAGGTGATCTGCCGCATCGACATCGCTTCGAAGCCGTGTTCGATGAACAGATCCTCGGCCGCATCGAGAATGCGCGCCTTCGTCCCGCCGGTCTGCCGCGTGCCGGATGACCGCGCCCCGGACGACCGTCCCGCAGATGGCCGCCCCTCCTGACTTACTGCCATGTTCCGCCTCCCATGCCGGTTGCCCGGCCGCGAACAGGTGATTTGATTATCTGATTCAAACAGTCGTTTTTATTAAGATAAAAAAACGCGGGCGCACCGGGCAAGCGCGGAATCTGGACCAATTCCTCTAGTTCGATGTGCAGGTGCGGAAAGCGCGGCACCCGCTCCCGGCGGGGCGGGGCGCGCGCGATGATGCGATGCCGCAACGGGCGGGTTCACCCGGCGGTGGTACGCGTATTGACCGATTGCGTCATGTCGATGCCGCGCCGCTCGCGGCTGAACAGGATCAGCACCGCGATCGCGACGGCGACGATGCCGGCCACCAGTGCGAGCGCGAAGCCGTAATTGTTGTGGTTCGACACGGCGAGCGACGCCTGCATCGTCGCGTTGCCCGACGCGAGCAGGTTGCCGAGCTGGTAGACGACGCCGGGGAAGGTCGCGCGGATCTCGTCGGGCGAGATCTCGTTCAGGTGAACCGGTATCACGCCCCACGCGCCCTGTACCGAGATCTGCATCAGGAACGCGCCGGCGGCGAGCGCGATCGCGCCGCTCGAGAACGCCCACAGCGGCAGCACGGGCAGCGCGATCAGCGCGGCGATGAAGATCGCGCGGCGTCGGCCGATGCGCTCCGAGATCGCGCCGAACGACAGGCCGCCGACGATCGCGCCGATGTTCAGCACGATCGTGATCCACGATACGGTATGCGGATCGAAGCGATGCTGCTCGCGCAGGAACGTCGGATAGAGATCCTGCGTGCCGTGCGAGAAGAAGTTGAACGCGGTCATCAGCACGATCGCGTAGATCGTGAGCTTCCAGTTCTGCTTCAGCGTGGCGCCGAGGCTCGGGCGCGGGCGCTTCTCCATCTGTTTCCATGCCGGCGATTCGGGCACGTGCGCCCGCACGTACAGCACGAGCAGCGCGGGCAGCACGCCGACCATGAACATCCCGCGCCAGCCGATGTATTGGTAGAACAGGCCGAACACGACGGATGCGAGCAGATAGCCGCTCGGATAGCCGGCCTGCAGCAGCCCCGACACGAAGCCGCGCGCGTGGGTCGGCACGGTTTCCATCGTCAGCGCGGAGCCGACGCCCCATTCGCCGCCCATCGCGATGCCGAACAGCGCGCGCAGCACGAGCAGCGCGGTCAGGCTCGGCGCGAAACCCGACGCCAGTTCGAGCAGCGAATAGCACGCGATGTTGACCATCAGCGTCGGGCGGCGACCGAAGCGGTCGGCGAGCCGGCCGAAGATCAATGCGCCGAGCGGGCGCATCGCGAGCGTCAGCGTGAGCGCGAACGCGACGGCGGGAATCGTCGACGAGAATTCCGCGGCGATGTCCTTCAGCACGAAAACCATCAGGAAAAAATCGAATGCATCGAGCGTCCAGCCCAGGTAGGCGGCGATCGTGACGTTGCGTTGCTCGCGGGTCCAGCTCATGTCCGGGGTCTCCTCGTTGGCTTGCGCGCTCGCGATTTGCATGCGGATGCCGGCCCGGCGCGCGCGCGGCGCGGGGGCACTGATCGAGTGTAGGCTTGCGCGCCGCGCGAGGTGGGGCGCGATAACCGCGAATCGGGAATAATCCCTACGAAATGCACTGTTTCGGAAACGGAAACGGAACCGCGCGACGCACGCGACAGGTATCTGTATCCTTCCGGAAGGATTTTTGTATCCGTTCTGTAATGCGCTCGATGCGCAACGCCACCGCATCAGGAGTCCCGATGAATGACCGTTCCGCCGACACGTTGCCCGTGCTCGAAACCGCGAGGCTGTGGCTGCGGCCGCGCGTGTTGGCCGATCTCGATGCATGCATCGAGATGGATCGCGATCCCGAGGTCACGCGCCACATCGCGGGCCCGTGGCATGACCCCGACGAGCATCGACGCTTCGTCACGCACCGGATCACGTGCGACTATCCGCCGGGCCTCGGCTACTGGTCGATCTTCGAGAAGGCCGCGCCCGAGGTGTTCATCGGCTGGATCCTGCTGATTCCCGACTATCAGGACGCGTCGCGCGACGTCGAGATCGGCTGGCGGCTCGTGCGGGCGACGTGGGGGCGCGGCATCGCGAGCGAAGCCGCGGCGGCCGTCGTGCGGCATGCGTTCGACACCGTGCGCCTGCCGCGCGTGATCGCCGATATCGCGCAGGCCAATCTCGGCTCGCTGAACGTCGCGCGCAAGCTCGGCATGCGGCGCGTGAGCGTCGTGCACGACGGCATTCCTTACATTCGGCATCGTCTCGAACGCAACGATTTGCGCGCGTAGTGCGACGTCGTGCGCGCGGGCAGGTGTCAGAGATCGTCAAGCGGACGCACGTCGCGGTCATGAGGGATTAACGGCTTGCGCGATCAGGAGTATCGTTGCCGGAAATTCGCAACATGGGGTACGACCATGGCACTCGGCAACGACGTTCATCTCATTCCCGTCAGGCTCGACGCGCTGCGTCCGACCCAGATGACGGTCGGCTATCGCGAAGTCAAGGCGAAGCGCAAACACTGGAAGGCGCTGAACAAGCGCGCGCGCAAGGCCGCGATCGAATCGCACTGGTTCCCGGCCGTTCTCGGCCCGGACGGGCTGCACTACATCACCGATCACCACCATCTCGGCCTCGCGCTGATCGAGGAGGGCGAGGCGCGCGTGAACGCGATGCTGCTGAAGGACCTGTCGTGGCTCGACGACACGATCTTCTGGCGGATGATGGAGCACAACCAGTGGGTGCATCCGTTCGGCCCGGACGGCTCGCGGCGCGACTATGCGCATTTGCCGAAGGCGCTTACGGGGCTCGAGGACGATCCGTACCGCAGCCTCGCCGGCGAGCTGCGCACGGCGGGCGGCTATGCGAAGGACGCGACGCCGTTCAGCGAATTCCTGTGGGCCGACTATTTGCGTCAGCACATATCGCTCGACCAGATCCGCAAGAACTTCGCGAAGGCGCTCGATATCGCGCTGCAGCGCGCGCACGACCAGGACGCGCGCTATCTGCCCGGCTGGTCGGGCGTGATTGCCGTCAAACCCTGACCGGCGCCGACCGCCTCATGACGACCGCCCCGATCCGCCCCGACGCCGGCCCGCAGCGTCCGGACCATTTCGCGGCGCTCGACGCGCCGCCCGCACCGCGCATGCGGCGCGTCGGCCTCGATGCGCTGGCCGGCCTGTCGATTGCCGGCCTGCTGATTCCCGAGGCGGTCGCGTATGCGGGGCTCGCCAACCTGCCGCCGCAGGCCGGCCTGATCGCGCTGCTGTCGGGGCTCGTCGTCTATGCGCTGACGGGCAGCAGCCGCTTCGCGATCGTGTCGTCGACGTCGTCGTCGGCCGCGGTGCTCGCCGCGACCGTGCTTGCCGAATCGGGAATGGCGCTGGACGCCCAGCGTGCGCTCGCGGCCGCACTCGTCGCGATGACGGGCGTGCTGTTCATCCTGGCCGGGGCCGCGCGACTCGGCGGCATGTCGGATTTCGTCGCGCGGCCCGTGTTGCGCGGCTTCACGTTTGGTCTCGCGCTGACGATCGTCATCAAGCAGCTCCCGAAGATTCTCGCGATTGCCGTGCAGCACGGCGATGCGCCGCATGTCGCGCTCGACCTGCTCGCCGGCGCGCCGCACGCGAATCTCGCGAGCGCGGTGCTCGGCGCGACGGCGCTCGCGCTGCTGTTCGTACTCGGCCGCGGCTCGCGCGTGCCCGCGACGCTCGTCGTGATCGTGCTGTCGATCGCGGCGGGTTATGCGATCGACTGGAGGCGGTACGGAATCGCGGTCGTCGGCCATATCGATTTCCGGCACTTCGAATTCGGCTTGCCGTATCTCGACCGCAACGCATGGATGCAGACGGTCGAGCTCGCATTCGCGCTGATGCTGATCCTGTATGCGGAGTCGTACGGATCGATCCGCAATTTCGCGCTGAAGCACGGCGATACCGTGTCGCCGAACCGCGACCTCGTCGCGCTCGGCTGTGCGAATCTCGTGTCGGGCCTGCTGCACGGGATGCCGGTCGGCGCCGGCTATTCGGCGACTTCGGCGAACGAGGCGGCCGGTGCGCAGTCGCGCGTGGCCGGCCTGTGCGCGGCTGCCGTGGTCGCGCTGATCGTCTGGCTGCTGCTGCCGCAGCTCGCGCGTACGCCCGAGCCCGTGCTCGCGGCGATCGTGATCTTCGCGGTCAGCCACTCGCTGCATCCGTCCGTGTTCCGGCCGTACTGGGCCTGGCATCGCGACCGGCTCGTCGTGATCGCGTCGCTGCTCGCGGTGCTCGTGCTCGGCGTGCTGCACGGGCTGCTCGCGGCCATCGGCGTGAGCCTGCTGCTGACGCTGCGCAAGCTGTCCGAACCGAACGTCAGCGTGCTCGGCCGGCTGCGCGACAGCCACGATTTCGTCGACGTCGCGAGCCATGCCGACGCGAAGCCGGTGCCGGGCGTGCTGATCGTGCGGCCCGAGGCGCAGTTGTTCTTCGCGAATGCGGACCGGATGCTCAATCGCGTGCGTGCGCTGATGAAGGCCGCGCCGGACACACGGACCGTGATGTTGAGTCTCGAGGAAACGCCGGATGTCGACGGCACGACGATCGAATCGTTGCGCACGTTCGCGGCCGAATGCGCGGCGCGCGGGCTGCGGCTCGCGCTCGTGCGGCTCAAGGTGCACGCGCTGCATGCGCTGCGCCGCGCGGCGGACGACACGCTGCACGACGTTGCGATGTCGGAACTGAGCGTCGACGAAAGCCTGCAACTGTTGCAGGCCGGCAGTCCGCCGAACGGCAACGACGGCACGCCCGCCGCGTGACGGCGCGGCGCGTCGGCGCCGTCTATCGCGAAAGCGCGGCGCCGGCGGCGGTGCGCTCGATCATGTCGGCCACTTCCGCGGCCGTCGGCGCATAGGCACCCGCATGCGCACAGGCGACGGCCGCGCACGCGGCCGCGTAGCGCAGATGCTCGACGGCCGACGCGTCGGGCCGTGCAAGCTGGCTCGCGAGCCAGCCGCCGATGCTCGCGTCGCCGCAGCCGACCGTGTCGGCAACTTCGGTCGGGAACGCGGGCTGGAACAGCACGGTATCGCGATGCAGCAGTTGCATGCCGGCTGCGCCGCGCGTGACGAGCATCGTCGCGTCGGGCGCCCACGCGCGCAGTTGCGCGAGCGCGGCCGCTTCGTCGAATTCCGGAAACAGCCCGCGCAGATCCTCGTCGGATACCTTGATCCAGTCGGCGAGCGCGGTCAGCCGGCGTAGCGTGTCGCGATACGACGGCGCGGCCATCGGCGCGCGGAAGTTCGGGTCGAACGAGATTCGCTTGCCGGCCGCGCGCGCGGCCTGCGCGAGCGCGATCAGGCGCGACGCGAGCGGCTCGCGCACGACGCCGAGCGAGCCGACGTGCACGATGTCGGCCGCGTCGAGGGCGCCGGCGGGCAAGTCGTCCGGATCGAACGCGAGATCGGCGCTGTTTTCGCCGATGAAGAAATAGTGGGGCGGCTGCTTCGATACGACCATCGCGAGCAGCGGTGCGCGGTCGACCTGCCGGATGAAACGCATGTCGAGCCCGGCGTCGGCGCTCTTGCGCATCAGTTCGTCGCCGAAGATGTCGCGGCTCACCGTGCCGGCGAAGGCCGTCGGCGCGCCGAGTCGCGACGCGACGCGCGCGACGTTCCAGCACGAGCCGCCGGCGATGCTGTGCCAGTGCCGTGCGTCGTCGCGAATGAAATCGGTCAGCGCTTCGCCGAAAACGATCAGGCGGGGAAACGTCGTCGTCATGTTGAAACCTCGTGCCGCGGCGTCGCGCGCGGCCGTACGGCGGTTGATCCGAATCCGAACGGGCGGGCCGTGCCGACCGTCGCGCGCGGCGACGTGGCCCGGCACCGCCCGGCCTCGCGGGCGGGTCGCCGCGATCAGCGCGGGGAACTCCAGCCCTTGTAGCCCTTCACGTTGTCGCGCGTGACGAGCGTCGGCTCGATCAGGATCATCGGGTTGGCCGGCTTCTGGCCGTTCATGATCCCGTAGCCGACGTTGACGGCCTGCTGCGCCATCGCCCACGGATCCTGGCTCGACGACGCCTGCACGAGCGTGTTCGACTTCAGCGCGACCTCGATGTCGGGCGCGCCGTCGACCGACGTGATCACGATGTTCGGGCGGTTCAGCTGTTTCGCCGCGAGATCGCTGCCGATCGCCTGCGGGTCGTTGATCGTGAACACGCCGTCGAGCTTCGGAAAGCGCGTCAGGTAGCCCTGCATCGCGTTCATCCCGCCTTCGCGCGAGCCCTTGCCGTCCTGGTCGCTCGACAGCAGCTTGATGCCGGGATTCTTCGCGAGCACGGCCTTGCAGCCGTTCACGCGGTCGATCACGGCCGACACCTGCGGGCCATTCTCGATGATCACGTTGCCCTTGCCGTTCAGCTTCTTCGCGAGGTAGTCGCACGCGAGTTCGCCGGCCTTCACGTTGTTGGTCTGCACGGTCGCGTTCGCGCCGGCCGCCGCGACGTCCACCGCGACGACCGTGATGCCGGCCGCCTGCGCCTTCTTCACCGCCGGCTCGATCGCCTTCGGATCGGTCGCGTTGAGCAGGATCATGTCGACGTGCGCGGAGATGAAGTTGTCGATCTGCGTGAACTGCTTGTTCAGGTCGTAGTCGGCCGATACGGCCGTGATCTTCGCATTCGGGTTGAGCTGCTTCGCGCGCGCTTCGGCGCCTTTCACGATCGTGACGAAGTACGGGTTGCCGAGCGACCCGACCGTGACGCCGATCGATTTCAGCGGCTTGTCGGCTGCATGGGCGGCGCCGGCGCCGAAGGCGAGTGCGCAGGCGACGGCGGTCAGGGCGGCGGTGTGCTTGAACATGTCGTTGTGTCTCCGTGAGGTCTGTTGGCGAACGGGCGCAGGAGGACCGGCCTGCGCCTCGATGGTTGAGCGACGAGGAAAGGGATGTCAGGTCCGGGCCGAGTCGCGCTGGCGATAGCGGTCGAGCGCGACCGCGCCGATGATCACGAGCCCCTTGATGATGTACTGCCAGATGTCGGACACGCCGAGCAGCACGAGGCCGTTGGTCAGCACCGCGATGATCAGCGCGCCGATCAGCGTGCCGACGATCGAACCGACGCCGCCGACGAAGCTCGTGCCGCCGAGGATCACCGCGGCGATCGCGTCGAGCTCGTACGACTGGCCGAGCTGCAGGCCGTTGGCCGCGTACAGGCGCGCGGCCGACATCACCGCGCCGAGGCCCGCGAGCAGGCCCGACGCCGCATACACGAACATCTGGATCGCCCGCACGTTGATGCCGGACAGGCGCGCGGCTTCCGGGTTGCCGCCGACCGAGTAGATCCGCATGCCGAGCACCGTGCGGCGCAGGATGAACCACGAGATCGCGATCACCGCGCATGCGATCACGACGAGCCACGGTACGCCGAGGATCGAGCCGTTGCCGATGAACGCGAACGGCAGTTGCGGATTGAACACCGTCGTGTCGTTGCCGATCAGGCGGGCGACGCCGCGCACGGCCGTCATCGCGCCGAGCGTGACGATGAACGGCGGCAGGCGCAGGAACGAGATCAGCCCGCCGTTGATCGCGCCGAACACGAGGCCGACGGCGAGCGCGAACGGCACGCCGAGCCAGCCCCAGCCGGGAATGGTCGACGCGAGCAGCGCCGCGACGGCCGCGGCGGCGAGCACCGAGCCGACCGACAGGTCGATGCCGCCCGTCAGGATCACGAAGGTCATGCCGGCGGCGAGCACGATGTTGATCGACGCCTGCTGCGTGACGATCGACAGGTTCTGCAGCGTGAAGAAGCCGTCGGTCAGGAAGCCGAAGCCGACGCACAGGACCAGCAGCACCGGCAGCATGCCGGCCGTGCGGATCAGCGATTGCATGCGGGCGCGATGATCGGCGCCGCGCATCAGGGGCGTGCGGTTGGCGACCGGGTGGGCGGTCGCGGAAGCGAGGTTCCGCTGCTTGGTCGGGTTGATCATTTCGGTACCTTGAAAGAAGAGGGAAATGAAGGGGCCGTGGTCAGTGCGCGTCGGCCAGTTCGGCCTGCGAGCCGGTGGCGAGCGCGATGATCGCTTCCTGCGTGATCGGCGTATGCGTGTGGCCGCCGAGTTCGCCCGCGATCTCGCCTTCGCGCATCACGAGCACGCGGTCGGCGACGCCGATGATTTCCGGCAGCTCGCTCGAGATCACGATCACGCCTACGCCGGCACGGGCCAGTTCGTTGATGATCCGGTAGATCTCGGATTTCGCGCCGATGTCGACGCCGCGCGTCGGCTCGTCGAGGATCAGCACGCGCGGCTTCGTTTCGAGCAGGCGCGACAGCAGCACTTTCTGCTGGTTGCCGCCCGACAGCGCGCCGACGTTGACGTTCGCGTGCGGTACGCGGATCGACAGCGATGCGATCGCGTCGCGTGCGCGTTCGGCGCCGCGGGCGAGATCGAGCGCGCCGAGCCGCGCATCGCGGCTGCACACCGAGATGTTGATGTTGTCGCGCACGCTCATGTCGAGGAACAGGCCCTGGCGCTTGCGGTCCTCGGTCAGGTAGACGAGGCCCGCGTCGATCGCGTCGCGCGGCGAGTGCGCGCCGAACGTGCGCTCGCCGAGCTTCACGTCGCCGCGCACGCGCGGCTCGGCGCCGAAGATCAGCCGCGCGAGTTCGGTGCGGCCAGCGCCGACGAGGCCCGCGATGCCGAGCACCTCGCCCGCATGCAGGTCGAGGCTGCAGCCGCGCACGCGTGCGCCGTCGGCGACGTCGCGGACCGACAGCAGCAGGTGGCCGGGGTCGTACGGCGCGTGTTCCTTCTTGTAGAACCCGGAGATGTCGCGGCCGACCATCATCGCGACGAGCCGCTCGGCCGACAGCGCCGCGCGCTCCAGCGTGCCGACGTACGCGCCGTCGCGCAGCACCGACACGCGGTCGGACAGTTCGTAGATCTCCGCCATCCGGTGGCTGATGTAGATGATCGCGAGGCCTTCCTCGCGCAGCTGGCGGATCAGACGGAACAGGTGTTCGGTTTCGCGCGACGACAACGGCGTGGTCGGCTCGTCCATCACGAGGATGCGGGCGCGGGTGTGCACGGCGCGTGCGATTTCGACGAGCTGCTGTTCGGCGATCGACAGCGTGTCGACGAGCGTGTCGGGGCCGAACGGGGCGCCCAGGCGCGCGAGCACGTCCTGGCAGCCGCGCGCCATCGCCGCGCGGTCGATGGTGCCCCAGCGCCGGTTGCCGCGGCGCAGTTCGCGGCCGACGTAGATGTTTTCCGCGACGGTCAGGTTCGGCGACAGGCACAGCTCCTGGTAGATCACCGCGACGCCGGCATCGCGCGCGGCGAGCGGGCCGTCGATGTCGATGCGTTGGCCGTCGATCAGGATCTCGCCGCCTGCGTCGGCGCGATAGGCGCCCGACAGGATCTTCATCAGCGTCGATTTGCCCGCGCCGTTCTCGCCCATCAGCGAATGGATCTCGCCCGGATAGACGGTCAGGCTGACGTTGTCGAGCGCGCGCACGGCCGGGAACGTCTTGCTGATCCCGCGCATCTCGAGCAACGGACGGGGCGACTCAGATCGCGACATGGTTGACCTCCTGCGAGTCGGTGCGGGCGCCCTTGAGGATGCCGGCCCGCGGGGAGAAGTTGAAAAACATCGGCAGCGTGGCGGCGCCGATCGCGCCGGCGTCGGCGCCGAACGTGCCGCGCACGAGCACGGGCGTACCGCGCGCCTCCGGCGCGGTGGCCACGAGCGCCGCGCGCAGGCGGGTCGTGACCGCGTCGAGCAGGCCGGCGTCGGTGTCGGCGTCGATCACGACCACCGGCGCGTCGATCACGCACAGCACCGCGCGCAACGCTGGCGCGAGCGCATCGACGCAATCGTCGATCCATTCGTCGACGGCCGGCAGGCCGCGGGCGATGCATGCTTCGAGATCGGCGCGGTTCTCGACCGTTTCGCCGCGATGGCGCAGGTGGCGCACGAGTGCATGCAGCGACGCGCGCGCGAGCAGGATGTCCCATTGGCCGCGCGGCGGCGGCGCGGACGCCAGCCGGCTCGGCGGCACCGGAATCACCGCGATGTCCCCCGCATTGCCCGTCACGCCGCGCAGGCAGTCGCCGTCGATCGCGATCCCGCCGCCGATCGCCGGCCCGATGAACAGGTAGACGAAGTCGTCGCACTGCCGGCCGTATCCGTAGAACAGTTCGGCGATCGCGGCTGCGTTGCCGTCGTTTTCGCCGAAGACGGGCAGCGACAGCGTGCGACCGAGGTCGGCCGCGAAATCGACGTCTTCCCACGCGCGGAACGTGTCGGGCGCGAGGCCGAGCTCGCGCATCCACGCGCCGAGGTTGTACGGCTGCGCGACGCCGATGCCGGTCAGGCGGGCGCGTTCATGGTCGGGGAGCAGGGCCTGCATCGCGTCGATGTCGCGACGCACGATCTCGAGCACGTCGGCGGGCGGGGGAAGCAGCGTGTCATGCGAGCGGCGGCCGAGCACGTCGCCCGCGAAATTGACGAGCGCCGTCTCGATGCGCATCCGGTCGAGATGGACGCCGATGCCGAACGCGCCGCGCGGATCGAGCCGGATCAGCGAAGCCGGCTGGCCGCGCTGGCCTTCGGTGCGGCCGGCGAACTCGATCAGCTTTGCGTCGGCGAGCGACGCGATGATGCTGCCGACCGCCGTACCCGTCATGCTCGCGAGACGGGCGAGATCGGCCTTCGATGCGCTGCCCGCGCGGCGCAGCGTCTTCAGCAACAAGCGCTCGTTGTAACGGCGCACGTTGGCCGAATTGCTTCCCTGGCCGAAGTGCGGGCTTCTCATGGCGTCTCCTTCCATGTCGCACCGCTGGGCGGCGCATTAAATAAATCACGTTGATTTATTTAACCGCGCGAGCGAGAACCTGTCAGCCTAGGGAAATCCCGGTTTCTGTTTCGTGACGAGCGACGGAAGAGGGCGGGCGCGGACACCCGAAATCGGGGAGGGATGGCGGAGGGCCTGCAACGGTTCCGGGGCCGGAAATGAAAAAAGGCCGGCTAAAAGCCGGCCTTTTCAAAAAACAGATGGTGCCCAGGAGAGGACTCGAACCTCCACGGTGTTGCCACCGCTAGGACCTGAACCTAGTGCGTCTACCAATTCCGCCACCTGGGCACGTTCGCTTGCTGCGATGCGAAGACCGCTATTGTAGCGTGTCTTCGCGGACTGTCAACATAATTTTGGGACGCGAACCAAAATAATGGGCAGTTTGATGGAGGCGAAGCCCGTGCCGAACATGCGCATCGATTCGGAGGCTCGAAATGAAAAAAGGCCGGCTGAAAGCCGACCTTTTCAAAAACAGATGGTGCCCAGGAGAGGACTCGAACCTCCACGATGTTGCCACCGCTAGGACCTGAACCTAGTGCGTCTACCAATTCCGCCACCTGGGCACGTTTCGCTTGCTGCGATGCGAAGACCGCTATTGTAGCGTGCCGGGAAAGTCTGTCAATACAATTTCATCCGGCAACATAAAAAAATTTGCGGCCCTCGCGCGGCGGCATCTCACACGCCGACCGGCTCCGCGCGATTCGCCGTGAAATTCCAGCGCTGCGCTTCTTGCGTGTCGACTCGGGTCGGCAAGACCCCGGCCGCGAGGAACGTGTCGGCGATCTGCTGCTGCTCGCCGAAGTGTTGCGCGATCACCGGCCGCACGAGGTAGCTGCGTCGCGAATTCGCGCGTGCGATCGTCGCGGCGTCGAGCCCCCAGATGGGCGCGAGCGTATTCGCGACTTCCTGCTGGTGATCGCGCAGCCACGTGCCCGTCTGCGACAAGCGGTCGAACAGAATCCGGACGGCATCGGGATGCGCGGCGGCGAAGCCGCTCGATGCGAGGTAGTAGCGCTGATAGGATGCGAGTCCGCTGCCGTCGGCGAGAATCCGCACATCGGGACGCTGGTCGACCGACGCGATATAGGGATCCCACGTGATCCAGGCGTCCACGCTGTCGCGCTCGAACGCCGCGCGGCCGTCCGCGGGCGTCAGGTAGTGGATCGCCGTATCGGCGGCAGCGAGCCGTGCGCGTGCGAGCGCGGCGAGCAACAGGTAGTGGCTGCCGGCGGCCTTGGTGACCGCGATGCGCTTGCCCTTCAGGTCGGCGAGGGTGCGCAATGCGCTGTCCTTCTTCACGATGATCGCCTGTGCTTTCGGCGACGGCGCTTCCTGCGCGACATACACGAAACGCGCATGGGCCGCCTGCGCGAAGACCGGGACCGTATCGGCGACGTCGGCGCTGAAATCGACGGCGCCGACGTTGAGCGCCTCGGTCAGCGGCAATCCGCTCGCGAATTCATGCCACGACACGCGCAGGCCGAGCGGCGCAAGCGCGTGCTCGAGTGTGCCGTGCGCCTTGAGCAGCGTGATCAGCGTCGACGATTTCTGGTAGCCGATGCGCAGCGCGGCAGGCGCATTTTCCGCACGCGTGCGGATACCCGCGGCGGCGAGGCCCGCGGCCAGTATCGTGCGCGCAAACGCGCGGCGGTTCATCGACGTCATCAAGCGGGTTCCTCGGTGGATGGGTTGCGGTGAGGCGAGCCGGCTAACGTACCAACGCCGAGGGCGGTCGATAACCGATAAATTCTGCTATCGATCCAACCAGTCGGCATAAGCGGAGCGCTCGCTGATTCGGATGCGTTCGCCGGGTGTCGGAGCGTGCCGGTTTTCGGCTGCGCGCGGGGTGACCCGGATTGCGCCGAGCAGTCGCCGCACACGCGCGCGCTTCAAAGTGCGCCGGGTACGACCGTTGCTCGAAACAGCGCGTATGCCTTTATCGAGGAGAGTGATCATGCCCGAACAAAGAGCAATCCAGCGAGCGCGCGCCGACAAGCGCAGCGGCAAGTCGCCGAGCACGCAAGCAGGCGAGTTCGTCAAGGAAGAGATCGACCGCGTACGCAGCGGCAAGCACGGCGTACGCTCCGCCAAACAGGCAATCGCCATCGGTCTGTCGCAGGCGCGGCGTGCGGGTGTCGATCTCGAGCCGCCCGCGAAGGGCAAGACGAGCGAAGCGACCCGCAAGAAGGCGGCGCAGGACACCGCTGCGGGACAAGGCAGGAAAAAGACGAGCCCGAGCACCGAATCGAAAGCGAAACGCTCGCGCACCACGACCGCCGTGTTGAAGCGCGAGAGTAAGAAGGGGGCGTCGTCGACCGCGATGTCGGAGCAGGCGAAGCGCGCTGCCGCGCGCCGTCCGGCCGCGAGCCGTTCCGCGGCGGCCAGGAAGGCGGCGCAGACCAAGGGCGCGGCAGGCCGCTCGGCAGCGGCAAAGAAGGCGGCACAGACGCGGGCGGCTCGTTCGCATCATCACTGACGCGTTGGCCGACCGGCAACGCGCGCTCGATCGCGGCGCCGGCGAAGCGTCGGCAGCACGGGCAGACCTTGCGCGCTCGCGCGGAATGGGCTGCTGCGCGAGCACCCGCTGCCGCAGCGGTTGCCGGCTATGCCGGGCTCGATACGGCGTGGCCGGCATGCGATCTCTATCGAGGCGGAGACAGCCGCCTGAAGCGCTTCCACAATTTCTTCATGTGAGCGTAATCGGCGGCCACGCGCGAAGCCCAGAACCCTCGCACGAAAGCTGCGCCCGATGCGGTATCGGCGTGGACGCGGGGAAGCGAATCCAGCAGACGGTCCGCGACCACCGCGTCGTTGCGCCAGCCCAGATCGTCCTGCAGCGTACTCAACGTCGCCACGTAATGCTTCACGGCCGACTTCGAAAACAACGAGGCAAAGAATTCCGTCGCATACCGAAGTTTCTTCGCGGCGATACGCGCCCGATGTCGGCGGCGATCGTCGAGCCCGGCCAGCCCGCGGCCGCGTTTGAGCAACTTTTTGTGCCTGCGACGCACTATGTCGGATGCAAGCCGCTTCGCCGGCTTTTGCACGGCTTCGGACGCCTCGGGCGACATGCCGTCACGCCAGCGTGCACCGTTTAGCCATAGCGTCAGTTGCAGAATCAGTCGCGTGTAACGGACGGACGCCGCGGCAGCGGCCGCCTTGGCGCGCTTTTCCGTCGCCACCCGCTGGCACGCGCGTTCCACTGCCCGACGTTCCGGCTTCTTCTGCGTTTGCTCGAGTGCCTGGCCGAGTGTCGAGCGCACGAGTACCTCCCAGTCGCGCGCCTCTCCGAGCTCCGATGCGATCCAGCGCAGTTCGTCCTGAAGCCCCGGATAAGGGGGAATAACCTTGTCGAACAGATCGAGCGCCGAGCGCAGACGCCGCAGGCCGACCCGCATCTGATGCACGCTCGACGGGTCGTGACCGGACACGACACCGCGTTCGTTCGCGTGAATGTGCTCGAGGCAATTGTGCGCGATCTGGCGGAAGGCGTCTTCGATGCTGTCCCGTTTATGAAGCGTCACCGGCTTCGCTTTCACGGGCGTCTGGTGTCGTTGCACAAGCATTTCGTAGCCGCGATCGGCCTTGCTCAGGTGGTCGAAGCGCAACGGGACCGTCGCGAGCAGATCGAGCGCGATCTGATAGAGACGGTCGGGCCGGCCTCGCTTCAATTCCATCTCGACCGCGACGATGGGCGTCGAAGCCGTGTCGGTTTCGATGGTGCCCTCGTCGATCGCAAACTCGACTTCTTCGTCCGACGGCAGGCGCAATGGCAGCACCGTGCGGCGAATCCTGGTGACGAAGCGCGCTTCGAGATTCGAGGCAGTGCGTTCGTCGCGAATCAGCTTTCCCAGATCGCTGTCGGCGGGGATCGAATCGGTGAACAAGCTCAGATCCGGTACGTGACCGTCGACCGGCATTTCGAATTCATCGCGCTCGTACACGCCTGCCTGCGCCGAGCCGTCGAGCTTGATGGTCTGGACCGTCTCGTCACCGTGATCGCGCACGCGCAGCGACGCATTGCAGCGGCGAAATGCGAGTTCCGATGTGTCGTAGTAGATGCTGACGAGCGTTGTGTCCGACCACCCGGCGTTCCTGCTTTTCGCGAACAGCGGCGACTCGCGGATTCGACCCACATGCTCGCGGTCTACCAGCAGCTTCAGTTCCCTTTCCATTGCACTTCCTTGCTCTCGTCATCGGCCGGTCGACTCGCACGCCGTTTGGCGGCGGCGCTTCGCCGTCTGACGCAGGCGAGCATTTTTTGCACCCTTCGGCGGCGGCCTTGACCGTCCCGCCGATGGCGCCCGGCATGCCGACATACCCTGCGGGCTCGCGCCCCTCTGCATCCTCCCCGCCATGCGCCGCGGTCCGGACACGTACAGGTGCGCGAGCCAGGTAAAACGTACAAATCGACTGGTCGTCATCGGGAAGGGGGCATTCGAATCGAAGCGGTTCGACCGGTTGCGCGCTGCTGGCGGGTATGCGGCTTGCTGCACACGGGCACCCGGACCGATGCGTGACGTTTCCGCTACGCGACCTGACGCGTCGGGACTGGCGCAGTGCGATCGATCCGAACGCGTTGCGCAAACGCCGGCGTTCGCGGCAGCCTGGAGACGGCTCGACCGGGCTGTCACGACAGCGGCAAGGTGCCGCCCGCGCCGTTGGACGATTGGGAGAGGGCCCGGCATGGAATCACGAGATCCGACAGTTCATGAGCCGGCCACGACGCGCGGGGGCGACACGTGTGGCCGGCGATAGCCTCGTACGACGATTGAAGGAAATCGCGTGCCGCGTGCCCGGTATCGCATGGCTCGGCACGTACCGGATGGCCTGGCTGGCGGGCGACGCCACCGCGGGGGTGACGCTGAGCGCCGTGCTGGTGCCCGCCGGCATGGCCTATGCGATCGCGTCCGGCCTGTCCGCCGCGTCGGGGCTCTATGCGTCGATTGCCGCGCTGGTCACTTATGCGGTGTTCGGACCGAGCCGCATCCTCGTGCTCGGGCCCGATTCCGCGCTCATTGCGCTGATCGCGGCGAGCATCGTGCCGCTCGCGCACGGCAACTCCGCGCATGCGGCCGCGCTCGCGGGCGCGCTTGCGTTGCTGTCCGGCGGCCTGTGTCTGGCGGTTGGCCTGTTCCGGCTGGGCTTCATCACCGATCTGCTGTCTACGCCGATCCGCTACGGCTATCTGAACGGCATCATCGTCACGATCATCGTCAGCCAGTTACCGAAGCTGCTCGGCCTGACCGTGCATGAAGCATCGATTCTGCAGCAACTGCGCGCGGTAGCGAGCGCCATTTCTGCCGGCAAAACGAACCTCGCGGCCTTGTCGATCGGTGTGCTGTCGCTCGCCGTCATTCTCGCGTTCAGGCGCTGGGCGCCGAAAGTACCGGGAGTGCTGGTCGCCGTGGCCGTCGCCACCGTCGGGACCGCCTGTTTCGATCTGGCGGCCCGGGCCGGCGTCAGCGTAGTGGGCACATTGCCCCGGGGGCTACCGTCGCCGGACTTTCCGGCGCTTGCGTCGAGCGAATGGCTCGCACTGTCGGCCAGTGCCGCCGCCATCGCGCTGGTGTCGTTTACGGACATCAGCATGCTGTCGCAGATATACGGGATGCGCAGCGGCGACGGTGTCGACCGCAATCGCGAATTCGTCGCGCTCGGGATCGCGAATATCGCGGCAGGACTGTTCCAGGGCTTTTCGGTCGCGGCCAGCGGATCGCGCACGCCGGTCGCGGAGGGGGCCGGTGCGAAGAGTCAGGCCTGCGGCCTGATTGCCGCGCTCATCGTGGCGGCGTTGCTGGTTTTTGCCCCGCAGGCGCTCCGCGATACGCCGCAAGCCACCCTGGGGGCCGTGGTCGTGGCCGCCTCGTTTTCGTTGATCGAAATCGCCGGCCTGCGGCGGCTTTACCGGCTGCGCCGTCCGGAATTCGTGCAGTCGCTCGCATGCTTTGCCGGGGTCGTGCTGTCGGGCGTGGTGGCCGGCGTGGGTATCGCACTCGGGCTTGCCGTGCTGGCTTTCCTCTGGCGGGCGTGGCGTCCTTATTCGGCCGTGCTCGGCCGGCGCGACGGCGTGAAGGGCTATCACGATATCGCGCGTCATCCGGACGCGCGGCGCATCCCCGGGCTGGTTCTGCTGCGCTGGGATGCGCCGCTGTTCTTCGCCAATGCGGAAATCTTTCACGAGCGCGTGATGACCGCGGCGCGCGATGCGCCTACCCGTACCCGTTGGGTCGCCATCGCGGCCGAGCCCGTGACGGATATCGACGTCACCGCCGCCGACATGCTGGCGAGGCTCGACGGCGAACTCGACGATGCGGACATGCAGCTCTGCTTCGCGGAACTCAAGGGGCCGGTCAAGGACAGCCTGAAGCGATACGGATTGTACGAGCGGATCGGCGAGGATTACTTCATGCCGACGGTCGGCGAAACCGTGTCGGCGTATCTGAAATCCCATTCGGTCGAGTGGCACGATTGGGAAGGCGAAGGATGATGCGCCGCGTCCGGGCGGCGACGACGGGGTGCGGGTAGCGAGACGCGCGTCGCGAAAGCCGTTCCTTGCGAAGTGCGCGCAGCCCGCGCTGGGCGGGCAGGCATCACCGCGATGGTGGCGACGAGATCGTCCGGGTCGCCGCGGCCCGACATGCACGGTACCGACTGCGCATGGTCGGCCGGTTCCTGACTCGCTGCGGAGTCTGGCCGTCAGGCCGGGCGATTGCCACTCCAGTCGCCCCGTTGCGGTAGCCGGCAATGGCGGGCATTGAATTTCCCCGACGCGCAATGGTCGGCCGTGCCCGGCGGCCGGTCTTCAGTCGTTCCGGGTTCGGGCGGAAGGACGACCGGTGCAACAGCGGGAGTCAGCGCGTTGTCTTGGGTAACGGCATGCCGAGGACGGCGGAACGAGTCGCGTCCCCGACCGGCGTGCCCGGCGGCAGGCGCAGTCCTTTGGCCTTCTTGCGTTGGCCCGGCGGCGGGGCGGTCGGTTGCTGCGACTGCATCGCCGCGATCAGTTGCTGGCACGGCAGCGGTTTGTTGTTGCTCGGCGCGATCAGCGGAATCAGCGCGGCGAACGGATTGACGATGCCGAGGCCGACCATCGCGCCGCCGCGTAGCGCGAGCGCGGTCGGGTTCACGCCGACGTGCGGATTCTTGAAGGTACCCTTGACGTAGAGCGGCGAGCGCAGCGTGAAAATGCGAAAGCCCTTCGTGTGCGGGTGGACGCCGAGATCCATCGTTTCGTTCTTCATGTTCACCTTGCCGTCGATGTTGATGACGGCGTCGTCCGTGTCGAGTGCGAACGCATGCGAATCGAGCACGCCATCGGTGACGACGAAATCGGCGGCCGCGCAGTTGATGTGCACGGTGCGATCGCCATACAGCTTTTCGTAGACGACATTCGCGACGTTCAGGCCCGCGGCTTCCATGAGCAGTCGGCTCAGCACGCCGTCGGTAACGAGCAGCTTCACCTCGCCGTTGGCGCTGGCCGCGAGCGCCGCCGGCGTGTTGCCGGTCGCGGACAACTGCGCGTCGCCATTGACTTCGCCGAGCGCGCTTTGCATCGTCTTCACGGTGGGCAGCAGCTGCTTGAGCTTGAGATGGCGCACGCGCGTCGACGCGCGCGCCTTGAGCGGCCGCTCGCGGCCGTCGAGATGAAGGTCCGATGCGATCGAGCCACCCGCGACGCCGAACTTGAGCGGCTCCAGCGACAGCACGCCATCGATCATCACGATGTGCGTGTACAGATCCGTAATGGGCAGCGCCGGATCCTTGACGATGCGGCGGCCCGTGAATTTCACGTCGGCATCGATCGCCTTCCAGCGCTCGGTCCTGAAGCCCTCGACAGGCAGGGCCTTGTTCGGCGGCTGACGCGCGGTGTTGCCGCGTCTGGCCTTGCTCGCGTTGCTGTCCGCGCCGACCACCGGTGCCAGATCCTTGAACTGCAGCAGATTCGAGACCACCTCGCCCGTGAGCAGCGGTCGCGGTGCGCGCTGCGTATAGATCAGCGTGCCGTCGAGATCGCTGCCGCCCACGCGGCTTGAAAATTTTTCATAACGGAACACGCTGCCGCCGGCTTTGATGTTGCCCGTCAGATGACCCTCCGTGGCATAGGGCGGGGTCTGGGGGAGCGTGATGCCCGTCAATGGATACAGGCGATCGAGGCTCGAGCCTTGCAGCCACAGGCGCAAATCGACGGCAGCCAGATGGGCGGGGTCGGTGACGGTCCCGACCAATGAAACATGCAGGTCGCCCGCCTTGACGTCGGCCTGTACCGGGACGGGCCGCGACGCGTCCTGCAGCGCGAGCACGCCGCCGAGCTTGCCGCTGCCCGACAGCGCCGAATGCTTGTAGCTGCCTGTCGCTGTCCAGCCGATGCCGTATTGCGGCTCGCTCGTCGGTTGCGTGACGGCGGCAGCCGTTCCGCTTGCGGGCGGTTGGCCGGCAGAAGCGGGGCTTCCGGGCATGGTCGGCGCTGCCGATACGCCGGATGCCGCCGATGCCGCCGACGCCGACGCCGACGCCGCCGATGCCGCAGATGCCGCCGCTTGCGCCTGCGTGCTCAGTTTTTGCGCGCCGCGCTTGCCGACCACGTCGGCCGACGCGCTGCGCGACTTGTTTTCCTGTTGCTTCAGGACTTCGCCGATCGGGATCGCATGACCGAGCGTATTGACCGTCGCCTGCATCGCCACGTCTTGTGGCTGGTCGGACAGCGCGATGTTGCCCTGGTCGAGCCGAATGTCGTGCAGGTCGAGCTTCCACTCGAGCGGGTGCGCGGAGGACTTGAGCTTGAAGGTCCAGTTGTTTCGTCCATCGGCGACGCGTTCGAGGTCGATGGAAGGACGCACCAGGTTGATGGTCGGAATGACGATGTCGTGCGTGAGCAGCGGAAGCAGCTTCACCTGGAAGTCGATTTCGTCGAGCGTGGCGAAGTAGCGCTGTTTCGTCCAGTCCGGGTTCGCGATCGTGATGTTTCGCGCTGCAAAGGTCGGCCAAAGAATCCACGCGCGCCAGCCGGTTTCGCCGCTGGCGCGATGCCAGCTCACGGTCAGGTCGCCGTTGATCGTGAACGTACGACCGATCGCGGCGCTCACCTTGTCGTCGACCATGGGCCGCGCCCGGTTCCAGTCGAACGTGAAAATGAACAGCGCGATCGCCGCGATCAGAATGATCAGTACTGCGACGAGCCACGCAACGACTTTGCCTGCCATTCTGGCGATCGTCATTCCGGACGCGTTCAGTGGAGCCATGGCGAAGGTCTTGAGGTTGGTGGTCCGGCCCCCTCACGGGCCGGCCTTCGGCACGAAGGCAGCAATCGCCGTACCGCGAGCGGGCCCATGCGTTGCGGGACGATCGAGCAGTACCGAGCAGGTATCGATTTTGCTGTCCACATCGGGCAGCAGATTTTCTTACCGGATAAAGGAGCAGATCGATGACGAAATCACCTGCAACCCATGACGCCATACCCGAATCCAGCGACCCGTTCGTACTGGACCTCAAGAAAATTCGCGAGGACGCGCGCAAGCACATGTCGGACGGCCCGGTCACGCAAACGTACGGCGCGGACCGCACCAAGGTGCTGAAGCTGCTCAATGACGCGCTGGCGACCGAGATCGTCTGCACGCTGCGTTACAAGCGGCATTACTTCATGGCCAGAGGCATCAATTCGGAAGCCGTGGCGCAGGAATTCGCGCAGCATGCGACCGAAGAGCAGGAGCACGCCGACCGGATCGCCGAGCGCATCGTGCAGCTCGGCGGCGAACCCGATTTCGCGCCGGACGGCCTGAAAACGCGTGCGCATTCGGAGTACCGGGAAGGCACGAACCTGACCAGCATGATCGGCGAGAATCTGGTCGCCGAGCGGATTGCCATCGATACGTATCGGGAGATCATCCGCTACCTCGGCGAGAAGGATGTCACGACGCGCCGGCTGTTCGAGGAGATTCTCGCGGTCGAGGAAGAGCATGCCGACGATATGGCCGATCTGCTCCAGGGGCGCGGATAGTCCGTTGAAGACGTCGCGCCGGGGAACCCAGGCAACGCCTGCGGGCGGGGCGACAGGCGCGGGAAGGGCGTCCGGTCGGGCGGTGCTTCCCGCGAGAATGTTTTCTGCACCCGGGCGCGCCGGGAGGCGCGGGGCCTGCGAGCCTTCGCACAAAGTGGGCGGGCGCGGTGTTTCCCGAGCTCGAAATGAAAAAAGGCCGGCTAGAAGCCGACCTTTTCAAAAACAGATGGTGCCCAGGAGAGGACTCGAACCTCCACGATGTTGCCACCGCTAGGACCTGAACCTAGTGCGTCTACCAATTCCGCCACCTGGGCACGTTTTGCAGTAGCTGCTTGCTGCAAAGAAGCGAAATTATAGCGCCCCAATTATTCCTGTCAACATCTTTTTGCGATGCATCGCAAACCGGCCGCCGCCGTGCGCGGCCGCGGCATTCCCGTCATTTGGCGACACGGGCGGGTGATAGAATGACCCGCCGCCGTCAATATAGAACTGTCTCGGACGGACACCTCTATGTTGATGCCGTGCACCATCGGTCAACGCAACGAGAACAATCATCGACAAACCCTTGAGCAAATATCCGTACCCCATTCCGAGCCGTGAAGAGATTCTCGGCGTGCTGCGTACGAGCGACGCGCCGCTGGCCGCCAACGACATCGCCGAAGCCCTGTCGATCAAGCGTCAGGAGCGCGAGGGGTTCTTCCGGCGTGTCGCCGCGATGGAGCGCGACGGCCAGATCCGCCTCGACAAGCGCGGCCATTACCAGTTGACCCATCCGTCGAATTTCGTCGCGGGACGTGTGCAGGGGCATCGCGACGGCTACGGGTTCGTGATCCGCGACGACGGCCAGGACGACCTGTTTTTGCCGAACGGCGAAATGCAGAAGGTGATGCACAACGACCGCGTGCTCGCGCGGATCGTCGGCTACGATCGCCGCGGCCGGCCCGAAGGGCATGTCGTCGAAGTCACCGAGCGCGCGAACAAGCGCGTGATCGGGCGCCTGCTGAACGAGAACGGCGCGCTGATCGTCGCGCCGGAAGACAAGCGCATCGGCCACGACATCCTGATCACGCAGAACGTGAAGAAGGCGAAGGTCGGGCAGGTCGTCGTCGTCGAGCTGACCGATTTCCCGAGCCGCCATTCGCAGCCGCTCGGCCGCGTCGTCGAAGTGCTCGGCGATATCGACGATCCGGGCATGGAAATCGAAATCGCGGTGCGCAAGTACGGCGTGCCGCACGAATTCAGCCAGCCGGCGCTCGACGAAGCCGCCGCGCTGCCCGACAAGGTGCGGCCGGCCGACCTGCGTTTTCGCGTCGACCTGCGCGACGTGCCGCTCGTGACGATCGACGGCGAGGACGCCCGCGACTTCGACGACGCCGTCTACTGCGAGCCGGTCAAGGTCGGCCGCGGCGACGGCTTCCGGCTGATCGTCGCGATCGCCGACGTGTCGCACTACGTCCAGCCGGGTAGCGGGCTCGATGCCGACGCGCTCGAGCGCAGCACGTCGGTCTACTTCCCGCGCCGTGTGATCCCGATGCTGCCGGAGAAGCTGTCGAACGGCCTCTGTTCGCTGAATCCGCAGGTCGATCGCTGCGTGCTCGCGTGCGACATGGTGATCACCGCGCGCGGCGAGATCAAGGCATACCAGTTCTATCCGGCCGTGATCCATTCGGCGGCGCGCCTGACGTACACCGAAGTCGCGGCCGTGCTGTCGAATACGAAGGGGCCGGAGGCTGCGCGCCGCGCCGATCTGCTGCCGCACCTGCAGGATCTGTACGGCGTCTACAAGTCGCTGTTCGCCGCGCGGCAAAAGCGCGGTGCGATCGACTTCGACACGACCGAGACCTACATCGTCTGCAATTCGCAGGGCAAGATCGAGCAGATCGTGCCGCGTCAGCGCAACGACGCGCACAAGCTGATCGAGGAATGCATGCTGGCCGCGAACGTCTGCGCGGCCGATTTCCTGAAGCGCAACAAGCATCCGGGCCTGTACCGCGTGCACGCGGGGCCGACGCCGGAGAAGCTGGAGAACCTGCGCGCGTTCCTGCGCGGCATGGGTCTGTCGCTCGGCGGCGGCGACAAGCCGCATGCGAGCGACTACGCGGCGCTGATGGCGCAGATCCGCGACCGGCCGGACGCGCAGATGCTGCAGCCGATGCTGCTGCGCTCGATGCAGCAGGCCGTCTACAGCCCGGACAACATCGGCCACTTCGGTCTCGCGTACGAGGCATACGCGCACTTCACGAGCCCGATCCGCCGTTATCCGGACCTGCTCACGCACCGCGCGATCTACGCGATCCTGTCGGGCAAGAAGTACGTGCCGAAGGCGCCGGAAGGCTTCGAGCTGAATACCGCGCTGTCGCCGCGCGCCCGCGCGATGCAGCAGGCCGACGACGAAGCGCGCGGCCGCTCGCGTTCGAACACGGCGATCTGGGAGGAGCTCGGCCTGCACTGCTCGGCGAACGAACGCCGCGCGGACGAAGCGTCGCGCGACGTCGAAGCGTGGCTCAAGTGCTACTTCATGCGCGACAAGCTCGGCGAGGAGTACGGCGGGATGGTGAACGGCGTGACGTCGTTCGGCATCTTCGTGCAGCTCGACACGCTGTTCATCGAAGGGCTCGTGCACGTGACGGAGCTCGGCTCGGACTACTTCCAGTACGACGAGATCAAGAACGAGCTGCGCGGCGAACGCACGGGCATCCGCTATCGCCTGTCGGATCGCGTGCGCGTGCAGGTGAGCCGCGTCGATCTCGACGCGCGCAAGATCGATTTCCGCCTCGTGCGCGATACGCCGGTGAAGGCGCCGCGGCCGTCGCCCGCGCCGGCTGCCGGCGTCGATCGCAACGGCAGCGGCCCGCGCGTGCGTGCGCTGCCGCCGGCGGAGGAAACCGTGCCGCGCCGCAAGACGGCCGCGAGCGCGCCGAGCGTCGCGGTGAAGGAAGCGCGCGCCGCGCGTGGCGCCGCGAAGAAGAAGGGCGGCGGCGGCGGCGCGCCGGCGAAGCCGGCCGCGAAGAAGGCCCGCGCCCGCAAGAAGTATTGAGCGTTCGGGGCGGCGCAAGCGCACGCCCTGCAGTATCGAGAGACGCCGCGTCACCGGTCATCGGCCGGCCACGCGGCGCTTTCCTTTTCCATGGATCGCGGCTGCGCACGTCGCGCGGTCGCACGTTTGATCGAAGGTTGTTCCAGTCATGTCACGTCTGAAGGTTCTTTACGGTTTTCATGCGGTGACCGCACGTATGCGGCACGATGCATCGACGGTGGCGGAGGTGCTGTACGACCAGACGCGCCGCGACCGCCGCATGCAGGAGTTCCTGCACGCCGCGAAGGAAGCGGGCGTGCGGCTGATCGCAGCCGACGAAACGCGCCTGTGGGGCCTCGCGCATACCGAGCGCCACCAGGGCGTCGTCGCGCGCGTCGAGGACATGCCGCTCGCGCAGAACCTGTCCGAGCTGCTCGACGGCATCAACGGGCCTGCGCTGCTGCTCGTGCTCGACGGCGTCACCGATCCGCACAACCTCGGCGCGTGCCTGCGGGTCGCCGATTCGGCCGGCGCGCACGCGGTGATCGCGCCGCGCGACCGGGCGGTCGGCCTGAACGCGACCGCGGCCAAGGTGGCGAGCGGCGCGGCCGATACGGTGCCGTACATCACGGTGACGAACCTCGCCCGCGCGCTGCGCGAGCTGAAGGAAGCCGGCGTATGGATCATCGGCACGTCGGACGAGGCGCCGGCGACGCTCTACGAAACGAAGCTCGACGGCCCGGTTGCGCTCGTGATGGGCGCGGAAGGCGAAGGCATGCGCCGGCTCACGCGCGACACCTGCGACGAAGTGATGAGCATCCCGATGGCCGGCAGCGTGGAAAGCCTGAACGTGTCGGTCGCGAGCGGCGTGTGTCTGTACGAGGCCGTGCGCCAGCGGCGCGTGAAGGGCTGACCCCGAGGCTGCCCCCCGAGGCTGATCCGGGGGCCGGCCCGTCCCGCGCGCGATGCGCGGGCATCGAATGACCCGAACGACGCGTGCGCCGATGCAAGCTCTCCGGAATCCGAGACCGATGACCCTGTTCCGTGTCGGCGTCTCCTGCGCCGTGCTCGGCCTGCTGGCGGCCTGTACGTCGCCGACGCTCGTCGATCGCGGCGCCTACTACGCCGACACGAGCCTGCATGCGCGCGGCGCCGATTCGCGGGTCCGCTTTCTCGTGATGCATTACACCGAAAGCGACGAGGCGAAATCGCTGCGCACGCTGACCGGCGAGTCGGTCAGCGTGCATTACGTCATCCCGCCGCAGCCGCGCACCGAGCGTGGGATGCCCGTCGTCTACCAGCTCGTTCCGGAAGCGCGGCGCGCGTGGCACGCGGGTATCAGCGAGTGGCAGGGCACGACCGAGCTGAACGCGGTGTCGATCGGCATCGAGAACGTGAACCGCGGCCCGCTCGATCCGCAGCAGCGCACCTGGCAGCCGTATCCGCCCGAACAGGTCGACGCGCTGATCCGCCTGTCGAAGGACATCGTCGCGCGCTACGGAATTGCGCCGACGCGCGTGGTCGGGCACAGCGACATCGCACCGCAACGCAAGATCGATCCCGGGCCGCTGTTCCCGTGGCATGCGCTCGCGCAAGCCGGCGTCGGCGCATGGCCGGACGACGCGACCGTCGCCGCACGGCTCGGCGGCCGCGATCCGCACGCGCCGGTCGACGTGCGCGAACTGCAGCTCAAGCTCGCGCGCTACGGCTACGACGTGCCGACCGACGGCGTGCTCGACATGCGCACGCGGCGCGTGTTCGCGGCGTTCCAGATGCATTTCCGGCCGTCCGACTACGCGGGCAACCCGGACGCGGAAAGCGACGCGATCGCGCAGGCGCTGCTCGACAAGTACTTCCCCGGCACGCAAGCGGCGGACCCCGCGCCGGCCGCCGACACGCGCTGAATACGCGGCGCATCGCCCGCGGAAAAACGCGGGACCGTGCGCCGACTCCGGTAAACTGGCGGTTTTCCGCAATCCCGCAGCATTACCACGCCATGACTCAAGACGAACTCAAACGCCTCGTCGGCCAAGCCGCCGCCGATTACGTGATCCAGAACGTACCCGAAGGTGCGGTGATCGGTGTCGGCACCGGCTCGACCGCCAACTGCTTCATCGACGCGCTCGCCGCCGTCAAAACGCGCTATCGCGGCGCCGTGTCCAGCTCGGTCGCCACGACCGAACGCCTGAAATCGCACGGCATCAAGGTGTTCGACCTGAACGAGATCGAGTCGCTTCAGGTGTACGTCGACGGCGCCGACGAGATCGACGCGAGCGGCGCGATGATCAAGGGCGGCGGCGGCGCGCTGACGCGCGAGAAGATCGTCGCGTCGGTGGCCGACACGTTCGTCTGTATCGCCGACGCCAGCAAGCGCGTGCCGGTGCTCGGCGCATTCCCGCTGCCGATCGAGGTCGTGCCGATGGCGCGCACGGCGATCGGCCGGCGCGTGACCGCGCTCGGCGGCGTGCCCGTGCTGCGCGTGACGAAGGACGGCGCGCCCTACATCACGGACAACGGTAACGAGATCATCGACGTGAAGGGCCTGCAGATCGCCGATCCGCGCGGTTTCGAAGCGCAGGTGAACGCCTGGCCGGGCGTCGTGACGGTCGGCCTGTTCGCCGAGCGCGGCGCGAATCTGTGCTTGCTCGGCACGGAAAACGGCGTTGAAACGATCGTTTATCCGGCTGGCTGAATCTGAATGAGAAGCAGTCCGTAACGGCGCGCTATCCGCCGTCACGGATTGGATATATAAATCTTGTGGAAACCGGGGTCCGGCAGGCGCGACGCGCTTCCCGGGCCTTTTTTTTAGCCGTATAAATCACCTCGTTCAAAAGAGGGATAACCCTGTCAGGTGTTTACCAGATAGCGAAATATCGTCGAACTCATCAACTTATAGATCATAAGAACAGTAGTAACCAGGGCCGGCGGAACTGCGGAGCAGGTGTTCGCAAATCGACGCACGGGGAGGTGTCATGGAGCAGGGCAAAGACCGGTCACTGGTCGCCAAAGTGATGGATGGGCTTGTCGCGGGTATCGTCGAAGACAAGTACGGCGGCATCTTGCCGCCACAGGACGTGCTGTCGAAGGAGTTCGACGTGAGCCGCACGGTGATGCGGGAAGCGTTGTCGATGTTGCTTGCGCGCGACATGCTCGACGTGCGTCCGAAAGTCGGTACGCGCGTGCGGCCGATGCGCGACTGGCGGATGATCGACGAAGACGTCGTGAGCTGGCGATTTCGGGCGAAGCCCGATCCGCAGTTCATGCGCGACGTCATCGAATTCCGGATGCTGATCGAACCACGCGCGACCGCGCAGGCGGCGGTGCGCGCGACGGCGGCCGACATCGCGGGCATTCGCGAAGCGTTCGATGCGTTCAAGGTGCTGCAGCCGGGCGACCCCGGCTACGACACGGCGGACGAGTTGCTGCATACGCGGATCGTCCAGGCGAGCGGCAACCAGTTCTTCCAGCAGATGGCGGCGATCGTGCGCGGGGCAGTGCGTCTCGTGAATCCGCGCGTCGTGCAGAAGGAAGGCGCGCACGACATCGCGGTGAAGGCGCATGCGCGCGTCGTCGATGCGATCGAACGGCGCGACCCGCGCGAAGCCGAAGCGGCCTCGCTCGCGCTGATCGATTTCAGCGCGGACGAGATTTCGCGCGATTTCTCGGTCGACGTGCCGGTGCGTGCCTGACGCCGCGCGTATCGCTCATCCGTGTGCCGGGCCGTTTATCATGACGGCCGGCCGGCAGCGTGCCGGCAACCGTCATACGACCGACACGGAAGATCAGGATGAACGACAACGACCATCGCCCGGTGCGCTTCGGCATCGTCGGCGCGGGCAGCATTGCGCGCCGCTTCGCGCAAAGCCTCGCGCACGTGCCGGGCGCCACGCTCGCCGGCGTCTGGGCCCGCCGCGCCGACGCAGCGGCCGCCTTCTGCGAGACATACGGCGGCGTGCCTGCCGCGCGCCTCGACGCGCTCCTCGCGAGCGATATCGACGCGATCTACATCGCGACGCTCCATGACAGTCACGCGCAGTACACGCTGGCCGCATTGGCCGCCGGCAAGGCCGTGCTGTGCGAGAAGCCCGCGGCGCTGAACGCCGTGCAGCTCGACACGGTGCTGCACGTGGCGCGCGATGCCGGGCGGCTCTTCATGGAGGCGATGAAGCCGCCATTCTTCCCGCTGTACCGTCAGTTACGCGCGCATCTGCGTGACGATCCGATCGGCGAGATCCGGCTCGTGCGGGCCGGCTGCGCATCGTCGTCGGTGCCGGCGGACCATTCCGTCTATCGGCTCGATCGCGCGGGCGGCGCGCTGCTCGATATCGGCATCTACGAGGCGTTCCTTGCCGTCGACTGGCTCGGCGCGGCGCGCGACGTGCAGACGCTCGGCCGCGTCGGCGCGACGGGTGTCGACCTGTTCGCGAGCCTGAACAGCGTGCATGCGAACGGCGGGATCGCGCAGCTCTTTTGCGGCCTCGACGTGATGGGGCGCGGCGACGCGCTGATCGCCGCGGCGGGCGGCCACGTGACGATTCACGAGAAGTGGTGGAACCCCGCGCGGGCGACGATCCGCTACGCGGACGGGCGCACCGTCGAGCTCGACGCGCCGGTCGACGGCGGCGGGCTGAACTACGAAACCGCGCATTTCTGCGACCTGCTGCGCGCGGGCGAGATCGAAAGCCCGATCATGACGCACGACCATTCGCGGCAGATAATCGCGATGACCGACGCGGCGCGCGCCGTGCTCGGCGTGCGTTATTCGGGCGAGTAAGCGGCAAGGCGGGTGCCGGGCCCGCGAGCGCGGCCCGGTGCAATTGCGCGGCTCAGTGCCGCGACGGCAGCGACAGGCGCTTTTCGTACCAGCGCTGTACCCATTCGAGAATCTGGCACAGGATCCAGTACACGGCCGCGGCGGCGAGATAGAGCGGCAGCGGCTGATAGGTCGCCGCGATCACTTCCTGCGCGCTGCGCAGCAGTTCGGTCACGGTGATCACCGACACGAGCGACGTGTCCTTGATCAGGCTGATCAGGCTGTTCGACAGGCTCGGCACCGCGATGCGCAGCGCCTGCGGGCCGATCACGTAGCGCAGCGTCTGCCCCCACGACAGCCCGAGGCTGTACGCGGCGAGCCACTGGCCGCGCGCGATCCCGTTGATCGCGCCGCGCATGCTTTCCGACATGTAGGCCGCGACGTTCGCGGACAGCGCGATCACGCCGGCCGGCGTCGGGTCGAGCGAGATGCCGAGGCTCGGCAGCCCGTAATAGATGACGAAGATCTGCACGAGCAGCGGCGTGCCGCGCATCAGGCTCACGTACGCGCGTGCCAGCCACGCGAGCGCGTTGACCCAGATGCGCTCGAAGCCGTCGAGCGCTTCGCTTTGCCGGATGCCCATCATCGCGAGCACGACGGCGCCAAGCAGGCCGAACACCATCGACAGCACGGCGAACTTGACGGTCAGTACGGCACCCTGGGCGAGCACCGGCAGCGATTGGACGAGCAGGGACGTTGTCGACATGGAATACGAAGCGAATGCGTGCGCGAAAGCGCAATCATAAACCGGACCGATAAAACAAAGGGCGGCATCGTTGCGGATGCCGCCCTTTCCGGCCCGCCGTCGGGCGGGAAATGCAGGCGTGCTTACTTGATCGGTTTCGTCACGTCGATGCCGAACCACTTGTCGGAGATCTTCGTGAACGTGCCGTCGGCCTCGAGTTGCGCCATCGCGTCGTCGATTGCCTTCTGGAACTTCGGGTTGCCCTTCTTGAACGGGATGCCCGACGGGTTCGCCGAGCCGACGTTCGCGCCCGGGCGCAACGGCAGATCGGAATTCTTCGTCAGGTACGCGAGCATCAGGCGGTCGTTGAGCGCCGCGTCGAGGCGGCCGGCCGCGAGATCGCGCAGGTACTCGGGCGCGCCCGGGTACGTCTTCACGTCGATGCCCGGCACCGATTTCGCCATGTCCATGTAGTTCGTGCCGAGCGCGACGCCGAGCTTCTTGCCCTTCAGGTCTTCCAACGACTTGAACTGGCGCGTGTCGTCCTTGCGCTGGATCAGCTGCGCGGACGAGTACGTGTACGCTGGCGAGAAGTCGAGCGTTTCCTTGCGCTTGTCGGTGATGCCGACCTGGTTGGCGATCACGTCGAATTTGCCGGCCTGCAGGCCCGCGATGATGCCGCTCCATTCGGTCGTCACGAATTCGGCCTTCACGCCGAGCTTCGCTGCGACGGCCTTCGCGATGTCGACGTCGAAGCCGACGAGCTCCCCTTGCGGACTCTTCGAGTTGAACGGCGGGAACGTGCCTTCGAGGCCGACGCGCAGCGTGCCGCGTTGCTTGACCTGATCGAGGAGGTCGGCCGCATGCGCGGTTGCCGCAGCGAACGACATGCCGATTACGCCGGCAACCAGCAGCTTCTTCAGCAGCGAAAATTTCATCGTGAGTGTCCTTGCCCTGTCCGGGTCAATGATTCGGATAGTGAGGTCGATGATAGCAAAAATGCTATCGCTATCTAAATATCGTTTGCTTATGACTATATTACGCGCTGCGTTCGCGGGCAATCGCCTTCACGCACTCCGACACGAGTGCCGGGCCGCGATAGATGAAGCCGGTATAGAGCTGGACGAGCGCCGCGCCGGCCGCCAGCTTCGCACGGGCGTCCTCGCCCGAGAAAATGCCGCCGACGCCGATGATCGGCACGTCGTTGCCGACTTCCGCGTGCAGCTTGCGGATCACTTCGTTCGACGCATCGAACACCGGGCGGCCCGACAGGCCGCCGGCTTCGTCCGCGTGCGGCAGGCCCTGGACGGCCGCGCGCGACAGCGTCGTATTGGTGGCGATGACCGCTTCGATCTTGTGGCGCAGCAGCGTGTCGCCGATTTCCTTGACCTGTTCGTCGTCGAGGTCGGGCGCGATCTTCAGCGCGAGCGGCACGAGCTTGCCGTGCAGGTCGGCGAGGCGCTGCTGCTTGTCCTTCAGCGCGGCGAGCAGCGCGTCGAGTTCGCCCGCGCCCTGCAACTGGCGCAGGTTCTTGGTGTTCGGCGACGAGATGTTGATCGTCACGTAGCTCGCGAACGGGTACACGCGCTCGAGGCAGTACAGATAATCCTCGGCCGCGCGCTCGATCGGCGTGTCGGCGTTCTTGCCGATGTTCAGGCCGAGGATGCCGCGGTAGCGGGCGGCCTGGACGTTCTTCACGAACTGGTCGACGCCGTGGTTGTTGAAGCCCATCCGGTTGATCAGTGCTTCGGCCTGCGGCAGCCGGAACATCCGCGGGCGCGGATTGCCGGGCTGCGGGCGCGGCGTGACCGTGCCGACCTCGATGAAGCCGAAACCGAGCGCCGCGAGGCCGTCGATGGCCGCGCCATCCTTGTCGAGGCCGGCCGCGAGGCCGACCGGATTGCGGAACGTGAGCCCCATCACGGTGCGTGGCGCGTCGGGCACGCGGGCCGACAGCGCACAGGCGAGGCCCGTGCGGCCGGCCGCGCCGAGCGCGCGCAGCGTAAGGTGGTGAGCGTCTTCCGCATCCATTTTGAACAGGGATGCGCGGGCCAGCGGGTAGAGGGAACTGAACACGGGAATGGGGCGGGCAGCCGAAATGAATGACAACCCGCTATTTTACCGGGAGTTGCACGGCACGGGCGTGCTTCGCTCCGTAGCCGCCGCGACGCGCGTCAGCCCGTGCCCGAATGTCCGCCCGGCAACGGCGCGCGCGCGAGCGCCGCGTCGACGGGCGGCAGGTCGACCCGTTCGGGGTCGAGCGCCTTCCAGCGCCCGTCGATCAGGCCTTCGAGCGGATGGAAGTTCGCCTTGTAGGCCATCTTCGGGCTCTCGCGGATCCAGTAGCCGAGGTAGACGTAGGGCAGCCCGAGGGTCTTCGCCTGTTCGATCTGCCACAGGATGTTGTAGGTGCCGTAGCTCGTGTGCCGCTCGTCGGGCTCGAAGAACGTGTACACCGACGACAGCCCGTCGCCGAGGATGTCGATCATGCTGACCATCCGCAGCTTGCCGGGTTCGCCGCCTGGTGCGTCGAGGTCGCGGAATTCGACGAGGCGCGAATTGATCCGGCTTTGCAGCAGGAACTGTTCGTACTGGTCGCGGCTGTCGCGATCCATGCCGCCGCCCGCGTGGCGCGCGGACTGGTAGCGCATGTAGAGCGCGTAATGCTCTTCGTCGTAGTGCAGCGGCGAGACCGTCGCGACCAGCGCGCGGTGCCGCTTCCACATCCTGCGCTGCGTGCGCGTCGGCACGAACTTGCCGGCCGGCACGCGCACCGGCACGCATGCGCGGCAGCCGTCGCAGTACGGGCGGTACGTGAAGACGCCCGAGCGGCGGAAGCCGGCCTTCACGAGTTCGGTGTAGATGTCGGAATTGATCAGGTGGCTCGGCGTCGCGACTTGCGAGCGTGCGATGCGGCCGTCCAGATAGCTGCACGGATAGGGCGCCGTTGCATAGAATTGCAGCGCCGAAAGCGGTGAAAGCGGCAGCTCAGTCGGGTGAGTCATGGGCAGCTCTCGATGCAGGGAAGGAGTGCCGCGCTAGCGCTCGGTCCCGGAGGGCGCCGCCGTTTCGGCGGGGCTCGTCAGCGCGGCGAGCACGCGCTTGTCGAACTGCCACGGAATCGGCGGTTCGGCTACCGCGCGGCGCACGTGAGCGACAAAGGCCTTGCGTGCGATCTCGCGGCCGCCGAGCGACGCTAGATGCGACGTATTCTGCTGGCAGTCTATCATTTCCAGCCCGTGCTCGCGAAGGTGCGCGACGAGCGCGGCCAGCGCGATTTTCGACGCATCGGTCACGTCCGCATACATCGACTCGCCGAAAAACATCCGCCCGAACGAGACGCCGTAGAGGCCGCCGACGCGGCGCCCGCCGTGCCACGTCTCGATGCTGTGCGCGTTGCCGGTGCGGTAGAGCGACGTATAGGCGTCGATGATCTCGGCGGTGATCCAGGTGCCGCGCTGCCCGCGGCGCGGCGCCTGCGCGCACGCGCGCATCACGCCGGGAAAGTCGTGATCGACGCGCACCTCCCATTCCGGCTCGCGCAGCACGCGCTTGAGCGTCTTGCGCAGCGACGGCGCGACCTTGAATTCGGCCGGCACGAGGATCATGCGCGGGTCGGGGCTCCACCACAGCACCGGCTGGCCGTCCGAATACCACGGGAAGATGCCGCGCAGGTAGGCGTCGATGAGGCGCGACGGCAGCAGGTCGGCGCTCGCGGCGAGCAGCCCGGGGGCGCCGGTCGCGGGGCCGAGCGCGCGTTCGATGGACGGAAACGGATCGTCCGGACCGAGCCAGGGAACCATGGGTGCGGGGCTCAGCCGTTGCGCAGCGAGCGGAAGATATCGCCGGTGTGCACGCCGTAATCGCCGGCGGCGCGATCGGCGAAGAAGAAGCGCAGCGTCTGGCTGACGGTCGGGAACGCGATCTCGTCCCACGGGATGTCGGCTTCGTCGAACAGTTTGACTTCGAGGCTTTCCTCGCCGGCTTCGAAACCCGGATCGGTGAGCCGCGCAAGGTAGAACAGGTGGACCTGGTGCACGTGCGGCACGTTGAGCAGCGTGAACAGGTTCTGCACCTCGACGCGCGCGCCGGCTTCCTCGAGCGTTTCGCGCGCGGCGGCTTCCGCGGTCGTTTCGCCCATTTCCATGAAACCCGCCGGCAGCGTCCAGAATCCGTAGCGCGGTTCGATCGCGCGGCGGCACAGCAGGATCTGGTCGCCCCAGACCGGGACCGTGCCGACGACGTTGCGCGGATTCTGATAGTGGATCGTGCCGCAGTGATCGCAGACGAAGCGCTCGCGGTTGTCGCCCGGAGGAATGCGCGCAAGGACTTCGTGACCGCAGACGGAGCAGAATTTCATGTCGAGTGGAAGGGACGAGTTGATGCGAGTGTATCACCGGGCCGCGGCATTCTCGAACGCCCGCGCATGCCGCGGCGTGTCGCGCGAAACGGCGCTCGCGTGCGCGACGAGGGGGCGGCGCCCGGACGCGCAAAAACAAAAAGCCCGGCGCGAAGCCGGGCTTTTTGCGAAATTCTGGACGGTTGGTTGCGGGGGTAGGATTTGAACCTACGACCTTCGGGTTATGAGCCCGACGAGCTGCCAGGCTGCTCCACCCCGCGTCCGTCGAAGAAATAGATTATATGGGCTATCCAGAATGCGTGCAAGTGTTTTGTGATGACCGGATGGCGGGCCCCGGTGGGGCCGGTACGGGGAGGCACGTGCGCTAGAATCGAGCGGTTTGTGTCGTCATCCCGGCAGCGGCCCTGCGCGATCGCATCGGCGCCGTTGCGACTCTCACTACTGCATCGACGGATTCATGGACATCGCTCACGATCTGCAATCGATCGGCGCGCAGGAACAGGCGCTCGTGTTTCCCCATTTCGACCCGGCCCGCGCATGGGCGCTCGGCAACCGCATGCATGCGCTCGCGACGTCGCGCGGTCATGCGATCGCGATCGACATCGTCACGTTCGGCCAGCCGCTGTTTTACGCGGCGCTCGCCGGCGCGACGCCCGACAACGCCGACTGGGTGCGCCGCAAGCGCAACGTCGTCGCGCATTTTCGCCGCAGCTCGTACGCGATCGGCCTGCGCATGCAGCAGGCCGGCGCGACGCTCGCGGATAAGCACGGGTTGCCGGTCGCGGAGTACGCGTCGCACGGCGGTTCGTTTCCGCTGACCGTCGCCGGCGCCGGCGTGATTGGCTCGATCACCGCGTCCGGGCTGCCGCAGCGCGCGGACCACGAGTTCGTCGTCGAGGCGCTGTGCGCCGAGCTCGGTCACGACTATGCGGTACTGGCCCTCGCAAGGAGCTGAGCGATGCAACTGCCCGGTTACGCATGGCTCGCGATCGCGATCGTCGCGGAAGTGATCGGCACCTCCGCGCTGCGCGCGGCGGACGGTTTCACGCGCTTGTGGCCGTCGGTGCTTGTCGTCGCCGGTTACGGCGTCGCGTTCTACTGCCTGTCGCTCACGTTGCGCACGATGCCCGTCGGCATCATCTATGCAGTCTGGTCGGGCGCCGGCATCGTGCTGATCACGCTCGTCGCGATGCTGCTCTATCGCCAGGTGCCGGACGTGCCGGCGGTGATCGGCCTCGGGCTGATCATCTCGGGCGTCGTGGTGCTGAACCTGTTTTCGAAGATGCAGGCGCACTGAGCGTGCGCCCGCCGTTTGCCGGATGACCTTCATGACCGATTCCACTTCCGCCGCCGTTTCCGCCGAATCCGCCCAGCCCGACGTGCGTGCGTATGTCGCGAACCGCATCGGCTTTCTCGAACTGAACCGGCCGAAGGCGTTGAACGCGCTGTCGGTCGGCATGATCCGGCTGATGCAGCAGGCGCTCGACACGTGGCGCGACGATCCCGACGTCGTCGCGGTCGTCGCGCACAGCCCGCATCCGCGCGCATTCTGCGCGGGCGGCGACGTGCGCTTCTTCCACGACGCGTGGCAGCGCGGCGACCGCGATGCGGTCGACACGTTCTTCATCGAGGAATACACGCTCAACCATGCGATCTTCACGTATCCGAAGCCGTACATCGCGTTGATGCACGGCGTCGTGATGGGCGGCGGCATGGGGATTTCGCAGGCGGCGCGGCATACGGGCGGCCTGCGCGTCGTGACCGACTCGACGAAAATGGCGATGCCCGAAACGCGCATCGGCCTGTTCCCGGACGTCGGAATGAGCTGGTTCCTCGCGCGTACGCCCGGCGCGATCGGCCGTTATCTCGCGGTGACGGGCGCGACGCTCGACGCGGCCGGCGCGTTGTACGCGCAACTCGCCGACGTCTATCTGCCCGATGCCGCGCTGCCGGCGCTGCTCGACACGCTGCGCGGCGTGCGTCTCGACAGCGGTGCGCAGGCCGTCGCCTGCGTGACCGACGCGGCCGCCGCGCACAAGGTCGTGCCGACACCGGACACGTCGGCGCTCGCCGACGCGCGCGCCGGGATCGATCGGCATTTCGCGCAGCCCGACCTCGACGCGATCCTCGCGTCGCTCGACGCCGAGCAGGATTGCGCGGCGGTCGACGGATGGGTCGAGAAGGCGGCCCACGCGATGCGCGAGCAGCTGTCGCCGCTGTCGATGGCCGTGTCGCTCGAAGTCGTCGAACGCGCGCGCGGCGCGACGATGGCCGATTGCCTGCGGCGCGATCTCGATCTCACGCGCTCGACCTTCGCGCGCGGCGACGTGATCGAAGGCGTGCGTGCGCTGATCGTCGACAAGGATCACGAGCCCGTGTGGCGTTTCAAGTCGGCCGCCGACGTCGACCGTGCCGACGTGCTCGCGATGTTCGACAGCCCGTGGACGGCCGATACGCATCCGCTGCGCAAGCTGAAAGACTGACGTCGATCGGGCCGACCCGTGCGGCCGATCGACGCGCGACGCAGAAACGAAAAGGCCGCGTGCATGTGCACGCGGCCTTTTGCATGGATGTCGGCCGGGCCGGGCCCGACGGGCGTGTCGCCCGCGCCGGCGTTATTCGTCGCCCGCGTCGTCCGACATGAACGCGCGCATGAACACGAGCGCGCCGAAGCCCCACACCGCGTTCGCCGCGAAGCCGGCCGCGAGCACGGGCAACATGTTGCCCGACGGCCAGATACCGCGCAGCGGATCGATCGCGAACACGCGGGCGGCCGTCAGCACGATTCCGCCGAACACGAGCGCGCCGACCCACGATGCTTCGCGTTCCGGCGAGACGCGCAACAACCACGCCATCGGAATCGCACAGCACGCGCTGATCAGCGCATTCGCGACAAATTCAGGAATGCCGAGCGGCGCGAACGGTTGTGTCGAGAAGCCGGTCGCGGCGATCAGGTCGGCCGTGTGAAGGAGGGCGAGGGTGGCCTCGCGGAAGAACAGAGCGGCCAGGAAGCCGGACAGGAAGGGCAGGATGACTTTCTGCATCGATGAGCGCACCGCAGGCGCGCACGGCGAGGGCCGGACGCGCGGAGTTATTCGGATAGGTGCGTCATTATAGGGCCCCGCCGCGGCGATATTCGCTCCAGCGTCGTGCTAATCACGAAAGCGGAAAACCTAAGCTCAAAAAAATCGTTCCAAAGCCCTGTACCGATCCCTAGACTGATTTCCCGGAAACAGCCGTGCGATCGCGTCCTCGTCCGCTGCACGGCCTGACCGGCGAGCCATCCCGATTCGAATGCACACCATGCATGCGTCGCTCATCCACGACGCGAGCAGGGCGATGTTTTTTCAAATTTCGGCAGTGACAGTCAAGCAGGAGCAGCAGATGAATGTGTTCTGGTTTATCCCCACGCACGGCGACAGCCGCTATCTCGGCACGGCCGAAGGCGCACGTGCCGCGGACTACGATTACTTCAAGCAGGTCGCCGTGGCGGCGGACACGCTCGGCTACGACGGCGTGCTGCTGCCGACCGGTCGTTCCTGCGAGGATGCGTGGGTCGTCGCGTCGAGCCTCATTCCGGCCACGCAGCGCCTGAAGTTCCTGGTCGCCGTGCGCCCCGGCATCGCTTCGCCGGGGCTGGCCGCGCGGATGGCCGCGACGTTCGACCGCCTGTCGGGCGGCCGCCTGCTGATCAACGTCGTCACGGGCGGCGATGCGGCCGAGCTCGAAGGCGACGGTCTCTTCGCCGATCACGACACGCGCTACGAGATCACCGACGATTTCCTGAACATCTGGCGCGGGCTGCTGGCCGCGTCGCACGACAACGGCGGGTTCGACTACATCGGCAAGCATCTGCAGTCGAAAGGCGGCAAGGCGCTGTATCCGCCCGTGCAGCACCCGCATCCGCCGCTGTGGTTCGGCGGCTCGTCGCCGGCCGCTCACGCGATTGCCGCCGATCACATCGATACCTACCTGACCTGGGGCGAGCCGCCCGAGGCTGTCGCGAAGAAGATCGCCGACATCCGCGCCCGTGCCGACGCGCGCGGCCGCAAGATCAAGTTCGGCATCCGCCTGCACGTGATCGTGCGCGAGACCGAGGACGAAGCGTGGCGTGACGCCGAGCGACTGATCAGCCGGCTCGACGACGACACGATCGCGCGTGCGCAGAAGGCGTTCGCGAACATGGATTCGGAAGGCCAGCGCCGGATGGCCGCGCTGCACGGCGGCAAGCGCGGCGGCCGCGAGGCGCTCGAGGTCTATCCGAACCTGTGGGCCGGCGTGGGGCTCGTGCGCGGCGGCGCCGGCACGGCGCTCGTCGGCAATCCCGAGCAGGTCGCCGAACGCATGCGCGAATACGCGGATCTCGGCATCGAGACGTTCATCCTGTCCGGCTATCCGCACCTCGAGGAGTCGTATCGCTTCGCGGAGCTCGTGTTCCCGCTGATCAAGGGCAAGGGCGTCGAGAAGGCGGCCGGCCCGCTGTCGGGGCCGTTCGGCGAGATCGTCGGCAACAACTATCTGCCGAAGACGAGCCAGAGCTGAGCGAACGGAGGCTTGCGATGACAACGAAAACGTCGGCGACGGGTGTCGCCGTGGCCGCCCGCGCATGGCGCGGCGTCGCGCCGTGGCTCGTGCCGCTCGCGTTACTGGTGGCGTGGGAAGTCGGTGCGCGCACCGGCTGGCTGTCGACCCGCGTGCTGCCCGAGCCGGTGGCGGTCGTGCGCGCGGCGTGGTCGCTCGTGACGTCGGGCGAAATGTGGGCGAACGTGAAAGTGAGCACGTGGCGCGCGCTGTTCGGCTTCGCGATCGGCGGCGGCGTCGGCCTCGCGCTGGGGCTGGCGACCGGGCTGTCGAAAGCCGCCGAGGTCGCGCTCGACTCGACGATCCAGATGATCCGCAATATCCCGGCGCTCGCGATGATCCCGCTCGTGATCCTGTGGTTCGGCATCGACGAGAAGGCGAAGCTGTTCCTCGTCGCGCTCGGCGTGTTCTTCCCCGTCTACATCAATACCTATCACGGGATCCGCTCGGTCGACGCGAACCTGATCGAGATGGCGAAGAGCTACGGCGTGCGCGGTTTCGCGCTGTACCGCGACGTGATCCTGCCCGGCGCGTTGCCGTCGATCCTCGTCGGCGTGCGCTTCGCGCTCGGGCTGATGTGGGTGATGCTGATCGTCGCGGAGACGATCTCCGCGCAGTCGGGCATCGGCTACATGACGATGAACGCACGTGAATTCCTGCAAACCGACGTGGTGGTGGTCGGCATCCTGCTGTACGCGGTGCTCGGCAAGCTGGCCGACGTGCTGGCGAAATGGCTCGAACGCGTGACGCTGCGTTGGCACCCCGCTTATCAATCAGGAGCAAAGGCATGAATGCGACGACTTCGGCGGCCGCCTACGGCCCGCTCGCCGGCGCAGACCTGGAGGCCGAGCTGGCGCAGGCCCGCGTCGCGGACGGCGATGCGCGCGATGCGGCGATCCTCGAACGCGACGGCGGCGCATCGGTCGTGCCGCTCGCGCGGCGGCGCGCGGGCGGCACGGCTCCCGACGATGCGGTCACGCTGTCGGGCGTCAGCAAGCGCTTCGGCGCCCGCACGGTACTCGACAACGTCGAGCTCGGCATCGCGCGCGGCAGCTTCGTCGCGATCGTCGGCCGCAGCGGTTGCGGGAAATCGACGCTGCTGCGTCTCGTCGCCGGGCTCGAGCAGCCGAGCAGCGGCGCGCTCGTGACGCGCGGCGAGGGCGGCGGCGTGCTCGATACGCGGATCATGTATCAGGATGCGCGCCTGCTGCCGTGGAAGACCGTGCTGCAGAACGTGATGCTGGGCCTCGGCCGCGGTGCGCGCGACCAGGCCCGCGCGGTGCTCGACGAAGTCGGGCTGCTGGAACGCGCGAACGACTGGCCCGCGCAATTGTCGGGCGGGCAGCGGCAGCGCGTCGCACTGGCCCGCGCGCTCGTGCACCGGCCGCAACTGTTGCTGCTCGACGAGCCGCTCGGCGCACTCGATGCGCTTACCCGCATCGAAATGCATGCGCTGATCGAGCGCCTGTGGCGCGAGCACCGGTTCACCGCGCTGCTCGTCACGCACGACGTGCAGGAGGCGGTTGCGCTCGGCGACCGCATCCTGCTGATCGAGCAGGGGCGCGTGGCGCTCGACCAGTCGGTGCCGCTCGACCGGCCGCGTGCCCGTGCGTCGGCCGCATTCGCGGCGCTGGAGGATCGCGTGCTGAAACGCGTGCTCGCCGGCGGCCCCGGCACGGCCGATCAACACGCGGAGCAGGAAGCAGACGAGGTTCGACCGGTCGGGCAGATCCGCTGGGCCGTTTAATTCCGGGCGGCTCCGGCCGCCCGTTCTGAGACTTTTTTCTTCGGAGCGATCATCCCGATGAGCATCACTGCAATCAACGTACGGAACCAGTTCAAGGGCAAGGTCAAGGAGATCATTCGTGGGTCCGTGGTTTCCGAAGTCGACGTCGAGACGCCGTTCGGCATCGTCACGTCGGTGATCACCACCCGTTCGGTGGACGAACTCGAACTGAAGGTCGGCGCCGAAGTCGTCGCGCTCGTGAAGTCGACGGAAGTATCGATCGCGCGCCTCTGAGCGCGTGCGTCGCGCATCGGTGCGCCGCCGCCGGGTGGGCACGTGCCCGGTGGCGCCGCATGTGCATCCGCGCCGCGCGTTTGCCTCGGTATTCGACTCCCGGACGAAGTGCTAGGATGGAACGACACCGATGCCGGAGGCGAACGCATGACCCCCATCCTTTCCCCCGAAGCCATCGAGGCGCTGAAATGGATCGACCAGTTCGGCGACAGCCGGCCGGTTCCCCCCGTGTTCGACGATGTCGTCCATGCGTTGCTGAATGACGGGCTGATCTATCTGGCGGCGGCCGACCGGGTCGATCTGACGGCCGATGGCCGGTCTTTCTTGTCCGACGAATACGATTGAGCGCGCGGCGCCGGCCGCTCGGGCGGCCTGGCGCGGCGTCGTCACGGAGCGTGCGATGGAACCGAGAGGCAGCGACCTCGGCGATTTCAGCGAGCCGTACCGCGGTTTCGAGATCGAGGTGAAGACCGAGCAGGTCTGGGACGGCGAGCATGCGCACTATCGCGTGCTGCAGGGCGAGGCCGTGCGGATCGACTGGCGGCCGGTCAAGGTCGACGGGATGCTGCTGACCGAGCGGCGCGTGATCGAGCGCGTGCTCGACGAGGCACGCCGGGCGGTCGATGCGGAGCTGGGCGACGGCTAGCGCTCGCGTCGGGCGGGGGCGGCCAGGATTGCGGTAAAATACCCGGTTGTTTCCGCGCCGTCTGGCCTGTACCCGATTCCATGTCCGTTCCGTCCTCGCTTCCTCCCCGCCGTGTATCCGTCGCGCCGATGCTCGACTGGACCGACCGTCATTGCCGGTCGTTTCACCGCACGCTGACGCGCAATACGTGGCTGTATACGGAGATGATCACGACGGGCGCGCTGTTGTTCGGCGACGCCCAGCGGCATCTTGCGTTCACGCCGAGCGAATCGCCGATCGCGCTGCAACTGGGCGGCAGCGAGCGGGACGATCTCGCGCGCGCGGCGAAGCTCGGCGAGCAATGGGGCTACGACGAAATCAACCTGAATTGCGGATGTCCGTCCGAGCGCGTGCAGCGCGGCGCATTCGGCGCATGCCTGATGAACGAGCCGCAACTGGTTGCCGACTGCGTGAAGGCGATGCGCGATGCGGTGTCGGTGCCGGTGACGGTCAAGCACCGGATCGGTGTCGATGCGGTCGAGGACTACGCGTTCGTGCGCGACTTCGTCGGTACGGTGGCCGAGGCCGGTTGCGAGACGTTCGTCGTGCATGCCCGCAACGCGATCCTGAAGGGGTTGTCGCCGAAGGAGAATCGCGAGATCCCGCCGCTCAAGTACGACTATGCGTATCGGTTGAAGCGCGATTTTCCGTCGCTGGAGATCGTGATCAACGGCGGCATCACGACGCTCGATGAAGTCGAGCAGCATCTCGAGCACGTCGATGGCGTGATGCTCGGCCGCGAGGCCTATCACAACCCGTACGTGCTGGCGGAGGTCGATGCGCGCTTTTACGGATCGAGCGCAGCGGTGCCGACGCGCGAAGAGGCCGAGGCGCAACTGATCGCGTATTGCGCGGCCGAGCTGAAGCGCGGCACCTACCTCGGCGCGATCGTGCGGCACGCACTCGGACTGTATCGTGGCATGCCGGGCGCGCGTGGCTGGCGTCGTGTGCTGTCGGACAACAAGAAGCTCGCGCGCGGCGATCTGGCCGTGTTCGACGAGGCACGTGCGCATCTGAACGAAGCCGAAGAAATTTTTGAAAAAAAGGCTTTGCAAGATTCAAAAGTGTTCGTATAATCTTGTTCTTCGCTGCTGAAACAAAACAGCGAAACGAAGCAAGCAGTATCAGTGGTGGCTGTAGCTCAGTTGGTAGAGTCCAGGATTGTGATTCCTGTCGTCGTGGGTTCGAGTCCCATCAGCCACCCCACAGAATGCATTAACAAAACAGGCGCTTAGGCGCCTGTTTTGCTTTGCGGGGGACAACTCGGGGACAATAGCGTCGATTCGAGCCTCGCCATCTCTAGAGCGTTCTGCTCGCCATCCATCCATTTCGCGTACGTCGTCAGGAACATCTCGATGCTGTGTCCGAGCTGTTTCGCGCAAAAGGCTGGGGTCATTCCTGCCATCAGCATCGCTGTCGCGTAGCTATGCCGCATGTTGTACGGCCGGCGGTATCGAATCCCGAGCCGTTTCAGAATCGGCGTCCAGAAGCTCCTCCGGAATGCACGCTCGTCCTCCCACCGAGTGCTGTACCGCGGGTCATGAAAGATCGCGGCGCCTGCGATCTGGGTGAATGAGCGCTGACGTGTCAATGCGGCTAGGGCCCGGCTGTTCAGGCGAACTGTGCGAGCGACTGCTGTCTTGGTTCTATCCTTGTGCTCTCCGCGGACTAGCGCTTCGGCGACCAGGATGGTCGCGTTCTGCAAATCCACATTTAGCCACTGCAGGCCAAATATCTCCGATGTGCGAAGGCCGGTCCAGAACCAAAACTCGATGAGGTTGTATACCTGGCCGGGATAAGCGCGCTCGGCCTCATCGATGATTTTCTCAGACTCGTCGCGGGAAAACGGATCGGGCGGGGGCTTTTGGTGTTTCGCACGAGGCACATTTGCCGCGGGATTGTCGCTCAACACATTGTCCGATACGGCCAGGTCAAGTGCCTTTCGCATCACCGACACGTAATTGTTGACCGTTTTGCCGCTTAAGTCAGGCCGGCCCGCAATCGCAGTCAATATATGGCTCAACTTCAATCTGCGAAGGGGAGTGGGTCCGAGCGGATTCCGATTCTTGTCGCACGCCGCGGCTTTCCAGAATCGGATGGCGCTCTCATATCCGTCTTTCGTCGACGATTCAATTCGTTGGGCGGCGAGCCAGGTGTCAAGCCAGCCGCCGACGGTCAGAGTGCTGGGTGCTCCAGAGGTCGGAAAATACTCGACCAAACTGAAGGTTCCTAGTCTAATCCGATCGACGATCTCGGCGATCAGGCGGTGGGCGTACTTGACGTTTGCTGGAGTTGGCGGCATCGGCTTGCCGTTCAGCATCAGCGTTTGCCGTTCTCTTTTGCCGTCGAATGTGAAGTTCAGGCGAATGGATGACGTGCGAATTTCTACGCCGCCGCTTGCTCTACCCATAGTTGATACCCTTTGATGGAAATGAAGATGCCGCCGTCAGGCGAGCGCCGGTACTCTCGACCTTCGAGCCACTTTCCGTCCTCGATTTTTCGACGGATGGCTTTCTCAGTGAGGCCCGTGATCACGGCGGCAAGCGCCACGGTGACGTATGGGGCAGGCGCAATCAGAGTCGGTGAGTCGACCATGCTACGATCCCTCTGTCTCAAAAAGGCGTTGAATCAATGCAGAAGAAGTTTTTGATTCGCGGGTACGAGATGAACTGCGAGCAGCGCGTGACGGAGGACAGCAAGTACGCCGCCCAGGTCGAGGTAACGAAGGTCGGGGTTAGCCGGGAGGCTGCGTTCCGGAACCTTGGTGAGTTCGGCACAGTGGCGGAAGCGGTTGCCTACGCGAAGAACTTCTCGGTTGAATGGCTGAGTCGCTACGGCTACGATAAGGACATGCGGCTCGTTTGCCAGAGGAAACTGGCAGCATAGTTCGACCTCGCCTATCGCGCGCTCGATTGCGTTGTGCTCAGTACCCGTCAGGTCAGTCCGAGCATTTGTCTGCGCGGTCTTGCTTTCCACCAGGTTTGTCCTATCGTTCACCTCCTGTTCTTCCGACCTTCGGAGGTCATCGTGAATACTTGGCTGTGCATCAAGTGCCACAAGGAATGGGCCTTCGACGCGGAGAAAATCGGGATCGATTCGTTCGGTATCTACGTGTTCTGCCCACACTGCGGCCGGCGGAACCAGCTTGAGAGCCAGGGCAACCGACGTGGTGCGCTTATCCTTCGGCAGACGGGGAAGTAGCGGGATGCCGCGTGGCGGCTTCGATCGCTGCTCGATGCGCGGCATCGAGTGCGTCGTCTCGATCCTTCCCAGCTTGTTCCGTGGTGTTGAAAGCGATGAGCGCCTTCGCTCGCATGTCGTAGGAGCGCTGGATCGGCACGAGCGCATAGCCCGCTGGGATCGCCGCCGGCACGGGTGCGACTACCGATTTCGCCCACCACGAACAACCCTCAAGCACTCGCGGCAGGTCGCCGCCACACGCGCAACCGCCAGGCCGTTCACAGTATCCACTCAATATTCCTGAGGGCGGATCGCCAGGGGATGCGGCGAGGGCTGATCGCACGAATGCGCGCGCTTCGTCGATCGTGTCGGATACCGTCGTTCGCGCCATTCCCGGCGGCAACTCCGCGACAGCCAATTGCGCGCTGGCGACGCGCTGAATCAGGCGCTTGGCACGGTCCGTCAGCGCATCAGCGCGGCTCTTATCGGTGTTCGTCACGGTCGTCCTCGCGCGTGCGTTGCGTAGACCGCATACGGGCCGTCGTCGCCGTCGCCAATCTCGAGCAGCCACCAGTCCGGTTCGGGCGATGGATCCCATGCGCTAATGTTGAGGTTCCCGTTATCGAAATACGAGACGTATGCCGGGTGGTCCATGCTCTCGTTTTCGAGGTGGTAGATCGAGGTCTTGATCCCGGCCTGCGCTTCGAGCGCGACCCATTGTTCAGGCGTACAGCGCTCAGCGCCGTCCATCGTGACCATCCAGAAGTGGAGAAGGTCCGGGTGGACGAAGTATCCGTCCTTGTCGCGCACGACGGGGATCTTCTGCAGCATCGGAGACTCGCCAACTTTCGAACTCGTCTCTTTGCCGTTGGCGGTGCTCGTGTCGACAATGCCCTTGGCGGTCGGGTTTTCCGCCTCCGTGAGGGCTTTATCCGTGCCTGGCCGCTGTTGCGCCGCCTCGCTCGCCTGTTTGGGAGCGGGACGCCCATGTCGGCTAAGGTTTTCGGCCGCTGCGCCGTTATCTGCTGAGGACAGTCCTCGTGCCTCGATTGCTGTTCCGTTTTGTTGCCCGCTCGCGTTCAGCGTGAGCGGGCTATTTTCGTTTTGGAAGGTCATGGTGTGGTCCTCAGGTCATCAGGCAAGCGCGAGTCCCGGCTGGCGTAGCCGGTCGCGTTGCAGAGTCTCGTAGTCGGGATTCAGTTCGCAGCCGAGGAAGCGGCGCCCGAGCCGTTGCGCGACCTGGCCCGTCGTGCCGCTACCGAAGAACGGATCGAACACGACATCGCCCGGTCGGCTTCCGGCGAGTACGCACGGCTCGACCAGCGCCTCGGGAAACGTGGCGAAGTGCGCACCTTTGTATGGAGTTGTTGCGACCGTCCAAACTGAGCGCTTGTTTGCTCGGCCGCTTTCGCCTTTCCATTCATTGCCGCTTTTCGTGCGCGATTCCTCACGATCGTCGTCGCCGTATTTGTTGCCACCGAATCGAGGACCGACAGCGTTCATATTGCCGTTCGTCTTTCCTGGTACTCGGTCGCTGCCAGTTTGGTCGAGTAGGTTGGGCTGGGAGAGCCGTGCGACGCTCGATTCGGACAGTGGTTGAGAGATTGCCTCGGCATCGAAGTAGTAGTGCTCGCCCTTGCTCAGCAAGAACAGATATTCGTGCGCTTTCGTGCAGCGGTCGCGCACGCTCTCCGGCATGGGATTTGGTTTGTGCCAGATCAGATCCTGCCTAAGCCACCACCCTGCATCTTGCAGCGCGAATGCGAGGCGCCACGGCTGGCCCATCAGGTCTTTCGGCTTCAGCCCAGTCCGCTCGCGCGATCGGGTACCGTTCGCCCGATGCTGTGCGGACGCGATCTGCTGCGCGCTGATCACCGAGCGGTCCGACATTTGGCCGGTGCGACCCTGTGCGCCCCACGAGCCGGCATATGCGTCACCCATGTTCAGCCAGAGCGTGCCATTATCCGCGAGCAGCTCGCGCGCGAGATCGAACACGCCGACCAGCGTATCGATGAATTCGCGCAGCGTCTGTTCTTGCCCAATCTCGCGCGCCTTGTCAGGGTGGCCGTCGGGAAGGTATGAGCGCAGCCCCCAGTACGGCGGCGACGTGACGATCGTCTGGACGAGCACGCCGTCGGCGATCATCGCGCGCATCAGGTCGCGGCAGTCGCCGCGGTGGGAATGGTTGATCCAGTCTGTCATCTCGTGGCTCGGTAGGTCAGCCGCCGCACATGCAGTCGGCGATGTCTTCTTCGGTTTCGTCGGGCTGGAACAGATCCATCTGAGCGCGGTAGAAATCAGCCTGGCGCAACAGGTCGGCATAGCACGGACGGTCTTGCCGGAACCGCTGCCCGGTTTCGCGCTCCTGCCGAATCCACCACTCGGCCGCTTCGGGGCGCTTCATGAAGATGCGGACGATCTTGTGCTCGGCCTTCAGGAAGCACGCGTCACAGTTGCCTTCGTCGCTGTTCGGGTCGAGCTTCAGGTCGAACGGCATCGAGCGCCAGAACGCATTGACCATTGGCTTCGTCACGCCCGCGTGGAACATCGGCATGTAATTGGTCCAGCGGTCCGAGCCGCGTTCGTTCGCGGCCATGCGTTTGTGATACCGGCGTTCTTCATCGGCCCGGACGCCGATGATTGCGTCCCACTCGTCGTAACCGCGCTCGCGCATGAACCAGGACGCCGCCTTGATCTTCGTGCGATCGGTACACATACGGTTCGCGGGGTTCGGCAGGATCGGCGGCTCACCTTTCTCGATGGCTCGATACTGGCGGTAATACTCGATCACTCGCTCGAAGGGCTCGCCGTTACGTTCGGCATGCTCGAAGTCAGTCAGACGCCAGGTCAGGCCCGACCCATAGACGCCAGTGAATTCCGTCCAGTAGATTTGCACGCCGAGGTACAGCCCGACATCGCGTACGAATTCAAGCGTTTCCGGGCGCTCTTTGCCGGTGTTGTGAAACGTCACGTACACATCGTCCGGCAGCTTTCCGCCGTGCGCGTCAACCGTCTTGACCAGCATGTAGGCCGACGATCGGCCACCGCTAAAACCAAACTGGCTCGGACCATCGAGAAAATACGGGTTACACGAGGTCATTGCTTTCTCTACAGATAAAGCCTCAATGGCGGATGCTCGGCTGCACTGGGAAACCGAGCGTCTGCCGTTAAGGCCGGAAGTCAAAAAAAGGGGGCGCCCAAACAGGCCGCCCGCACGAAGAAACCGCGCATCCGAGGCAACGGTAAGTGCGCGGTTTTTGGGGTAGGGGCGTGCTAGGATTTCTCGTGCGGCGTGAGAGCGCCGAACGATTTCGAACGTAACTACGGGGATTGCTATGCGCTGGTTTACCTACGAACTGCCGCCAGTCGATTTTGGCTGGCAGCACGTGCAGACTGTTGAAGAGACAATCGTTAAGATTGCAGCTGACGATGCAAAAGTGAGGCTCGCAGGAGCGGATCAAGAAGAAGACCACATCACCGTGGACGATTTCCTGTTAGCTTGGGAAAGGGCAAAAGACGCTGCGGCGGACCATGGATGGGAAGGTGACTTTCGTCACGATCCAGTGGTGTTCTGGGTGCCAACGGAGGACGATTTCTGTTTCGGATTTGCGTTCAAGCAAGACAATAACGGCACGACATTTGTGCTATCGCCTTGCGAGCTTCCGCACTTGAACCGTCGCTAACGTGATTTAGCCGCTGCGTGGTCGGTGCAGGGATCTGCGCGGCCTTGCTGTCCATTTCGGCACACATCAACAAATAGACAGCTATGGCGACGGCCGCGCTGAACCAGACTTTCACCAGGACCATGCGAGCACCCCTGCGCGATAAGCAACACAGAGGAACCAGACGCAGCCAATAGCGATGCCGCAAGCGGCTGCGACGGTGCTTCCTTTCGCGACGTACCCATGCATTTGATCGCAAACGGCGAGCAGGGCGTTATCGCTCGGCACGCGCGTCACAAGCGATCGGTTGTTTTGTGGAAATGCAGGTTGTGGGTTGTTCATCGATTGCTTTGCACTATGGTCTGAGTGTAGAAAGTTCGGAGGTCCATTTGGGCTGCTAGTATCTCGACATGGTTTTTGTCTACCGCTACCGCGTGAAGTCTCTCAACGGACTGCTCAACAGGCAGAGCCGAGCGGTAAATTTTGTCTGGAACTTCTGCAATGACACGCAGAAGCACGCGCTCAAGTGGAGCAAGAAGTGGCCGACGGGATTCGACCTGAACGTGCTGACGGCCGGCAGCAGCAAGGAACTCGGTATTCACTCCGGCACGATCAACGCGACGTGCGAGCAATATGCGAAGTCGCGCAGTCAGCACCGTCGGCCCTACCTGCGCTATCGCGGCAGGAAATCGCTGGGCTGGGTGCCGCTGAAGGGGCGTGACCTGAAGCGCGAGGGTGACGCGTTCCGTTTCGCCGGCAACACGTTTCGCGTGTTCAACAGCCGGGCGCTTCCCGAAGGCAAGATCAAAGACGGAACCAACTTTGCGCAGGATGCGCGCGGCAATTGGTTCTTGAATATCGTGATCGAGATGTCCGATGTTCAGGCTCGACCGATCCGTTCTGGTATTGGCATCGATCTCGGCCTGAAAGACTTCGCCACACTTTCGACCGGCGAGAAGCTGCCTAATGACCAGTTCGGTCGACGCGCGGCGGAAAAGCTCGCGAAAGCGCAGCGAGCACGAAAGCACAAGCGGCATATCGCGAAGCTGCACGCCAAGGTCGCGAATGCCCGTGCCGATTTCCAGCATAAGCTCGCGCTCGATCTGGTGCGGCGTTTCGATTACATCGCGGTCGGCAACGTATCTGCCGTCAAACTTGCCAGAACCAGGATGGCGAAAAGCGTCTACGACGCGTCCTGGTCGTCCTTCCGAAACAAGCTCCGCTACAAGGCGATCGCGCACGGAGCCACGTTCGAGGAAGTCGACGAAAGCGGTTCGACCCAGTCCTGTTCGGCGTGCGGTTCGAAAGACAGCACGACGCGGCCGAAAGGTATCGCGGGACTGCGAATAAGAGAGTGGACCTGCAGTGGCTGTGGTGTCTTGCATGATCGAGATGCCAATGCTGCTCTGAACATTCTCCGATGCGGACGTGCATCGCCAGTGGTGGGAATCGCTTCCCCCTAAGGGGAGCGAGGACGTCAACGTCGTTCTCCTGTAGCGGGAGGGGGGGTAGGCGGCATGCAGTCGGGAATCGAGCGGGTGGGCGTGGCCACCGATATCGAACCGAACGCGGATGCGATGCACGCATGGCACGTTGGCCGTTCCTCGTTCCATTGACCGTGAAACCATTCCTTGCGGCCCTCGACGGTGCCTGCTTTGACACGGCCGGACTTTGTAGTCCAGGTGACGCGACGCCCTTGTTGCGGCATCTCGCGGTATGCCTTTCTGCGTTGACGTGCGTTCATCGTCGTTCCCCTTCGTGTTGCGTTGGTCAGTGCTTCTGCTTTCTACCTTTGCGCTAGCCAACGAACGCAGCGACGAGCAGCAGAGTCGAGGCGAAAACACCGGGATCAACGCCAATAAGCAGTGTGGTAATGATTCGTTATCCAAAATGAATTGAGGCCGGCTAGTTTTCTGGCGACCTGACTGCGCTCACGGAATGGCGCTGACGGCCAATGCGATTCGATCAGGGCAGTCGCAGAACAGCACTCAGGGAGGGCGCCTCCATTCCACCAACGGAGATCGTATGCATTTACGGGCTATTTAGAGCCGCCGCGCCGGCTTGAGGCGCCCTCACTGAAAGCTGCTGAGCGGTGTCGGGCGCTACCCCGTTTCTCGGCTACACCGTTGAGCCGGCCGGTTGCTCCCTGTACTGCGGTCCCGGCGCGCTAGCACTCTTAAAGATCATCCGCTTGGGCGGTGGCGCAGCGTCCTGTGCTGCGTTGAGATTGATAATCACATACGTGATTTATCGAGTCAACACATTTGTGATTATTTCGCGCGAAGCGATCGAGGCAAATGCATGAACGATATCGACTTGCAGGAGATGTGCGCCTTGACGCATAAAACTGCTCCACAGCAGCCCTCGAAGGCCATTGTGTCCGGTTGCGGCCAGTTCCTGAGGGGCTGTATTGGTCGATCGCGAGCGCGGGGAATGACATTTCCTTTGTCAATTCGGTCTGCCATTCCGGATGCTCGTGACGGATGCCTCTTGACACAAAGCCGTCGCTTGAGTCGCTGCAGTGGCTACAACCGCTTTCGAGCTTCAAGAGCCATCTGGCTACGCGATTTCCGGAGGCTAGAGATTCTCCCGGCCCCGCACTGTCCATCCGGCGTATACATTGGCAGGAGCAACCATGCAAGGTTGGCAGCTGTCTCGCGCTTCAGGAAATTTGACCTAGTGCAACGTTTCCCGGACTTGGGCACTGCGTTAATACGCCAGAAAAGCGTCGTGTAGTCCAATCTTAGCGGTCGCAGGGGGCAGCAAGAAGTTCGTCACGACCTAAACCTGTGTTCGATGCGAGCCGAGAGACTAAACTCAGGGTCAATCGGCGTGACGGCGTGGTGTCGTTCGCTATGCAAGCACACGGAAAATGATTTTCGATATCTCACCCACCCAGATTGAATCTCTGAACAGCTTGCAACTGGTCGAATTGTTGCGAAAACTACTTCATGCCGAAGCACAAAGCGCAGGAATAGCCCTTCGGGGCGTCTCCGTGCCCCTGCAGATCACCATTGCGGACGGGGGGGAGGATGCCCGAGTGCAGTGGAACGGTGGGAATGAAGGCACTGACTACCTCCCTTGCCGCATGAATGTATTCCAGTCCAAAGCAACAGATCCCGAGCCAGCTGGCTGGAAGAGGGAGGTCTGGACAAAGGCCTCACAGAGAGAAGGTGTGCCGCGGGTATTGAACGACGCCGTTTCGGCCGCGATTGCCGCACGCGGTGCATACATTGGATTTACGTCGGCTGCGATCGTTGGTAACAAGCTAACTCGGCGTATCGCCGGAATCAGGGAGGGCATTCGCGAGGCTGGCGGGAATCCCGACGATCTGATTGGCATCGCGATCTATGACGCCAATCAGATCGCAGCCTGGGCCAGCCAGCATCCTTCCGTCGCGGTCTGGCTGAACGAAGCACAGACCGGCCTTCCTTTGGGCGGGTTCCAGACGATTGACAGTTGGGGCGGACGCGCCGATTTTGCTACCATCAAGTTCGTCGATGATGAGGCTCCCCGCTATGACGTCGGCGAGAGTGGCAACGGAAAAGCCCATTCCGGCGATGTGCTGAATTCCCATCAGGCGCGCGAGCGCATTTTTGAGCACATAGCCGAGCCGAAGCGATGTGTTCGAGTCATCGGTCCGTCCGGGATCGGCAAGTCCCGCTTCGTATATGAGCTATTCCGTGACCGGAACACCTTGGAAAGAGTTATCACAGGTGTATCGGCGATCTACTGCGACTTTCGTAGCATTGGACAGGAGCGTCTTCTCCAGGTTGTCGAAGCCATGGCAGGGCGGAGCGTTCCGGCGCTAGTCGTTGTCGATGAGTGCCCGCGTGAATCAGCGTCAGTTCTGGCGGACATCGTGTCTGACGCGCGTAGTCGACTTCGACTGATCACTATCGATATAGACGATCGCACGATTACTGCGGAGAGTGTTCTCAATATTTCGGTGTCGAGAAGCGATGATGCGCTTGTTGAAGGAATCATTCGGCAACGGGCCCCGACAAGCGACGGCACAACGATTTCTTACCTCAAGAATCTCAGTGGCGGGTTTCCCCGAATCGCCGTTCTTGCCACGGACAATCATCTGGGAGGTATGCCGGCACTTAAGTCCATGGAGGACGTGGTCGAACGGGTCTTGACAGGCTGTGGCGTTGGTGAGCGGGACCAAGTACGCGCCATCGAATGCTTGGCACTATTCGAGCGCGTAGGGGCTGAAGACAACGTGGCAGGACAGCTCGATCTCGTCGCCGAACGGCTCGCGCGGCAATCCGGTGACGAAATGTATGAGCACCTGTCCGCGGCATCGAAGCACGAACTGGTGGACCGCCGCGGTCCTTTCTTTCGGGCGCAGCCATTGCCAATCGCCGCCTTTCTCGGAGCCAGAAGAATCGAGCTACTGCGCACCGAAACGATCATCCATTTCATCGAGTCTGCTCCGAACGAGCTGGTGGTCTCGCTTTTAGAGCAGTGGAGGTATTTTGATCGGACGCGCACCGCCGTCTCGGTGGCCGAAAGGCTGGTAGGGCGAGAAGGGCGTTTCGGGACGCTGGCCGCTTTGAGTTCTGAGTTTGGAGCTCAATGCCTGCACGCCTTATGTCATGTCGCACCGAACGCCTGCGCCGAAACAGTACGGCGAGTCTTCGGCGAATTGCCGCTTGATGAACTCAGGGAGCTCGGAGATGGGCGGCGTTTTCTCGTGCACACGCTCGAAAGACTTGTCTTTCGCCATCAGTCGTTCCGTTTGGCAGCTCATCTTCTGATGCGTCTCGCAGCAGTCGAGACGGAAAACTGGAGCAACAACGCAACGGGTCAGTTCAAGCAGCTGCTCCAGATAGATTTAAGTGGCACCGAGGCAGAACCTTCGGAAAGGTTTGCGGTAATAGATCATGGAATCGCATCTGGCGACGAGCGAATCATTGCAGTTTGCATCGACGCGCTCGAGGTGAGCCTTGGCCGCACATATTCCTCCCGGATCGCGGGCGCTGAGGAAATCGGCAGCCAACCGCCGTTGCGGGATTGGCATCCACAAACTTGGGAGGAGGTATTCGATTTCCATCGACGAAGCCTCGCTACGCTTGAGCGGATTCGCTCCACGTACGCGTCTTTCGAAAGCCGCTGCGATGAAGTTCTTGCAACGAGTCTGCGGGGAATTATCTGCGAACCTCTCATCACCGAAATTGAGACAGCCGCGAATGCCGTCGCGCAGCGGCGCGGCGTCTGGCTGGAAGGAATTCGGGCGGTTGGATCGTGGCTCTATTTTGACCGCAAGGCCTATCCAGAGGAATTGCAGGGTCGAGTAAGGGTTTTGTATGACAAGCTGATGCCGACGGACCTGATTCAACTCGCCCTTCTTTATACAAAATTCTGGGCTAGTGACCTTTACGACCCCGATCTGGAATACGACCAGAGCGACGATGCCACTCTGGCCTTCGATTACTCGTCGCGAAAGGCCAAAGAGGTTGCCGTGCAGATTGCGCAGGACGATAAACTGGTCGCGCGCGCAGTTCGCGAAATGGCGCCTCAGAAGCTCAACAATTCCCACCCCTTTGGCTACGAGCTGGCAAGAAATGTCGCTGACCCGCTGGCGACTTTCAAGCTTGCTGTCGAGATTATCAGCACGTCCGCGAATCTGGAGGGACTAGGATTTCTTCGGGGCCTGCTCGGCGGTATCGACGACCGCGACAGTGACGTTGCTGACGAGTGCGTGCGACTGGCGCTCGAGTGCGACGCGCTAAAACGCGGAGCCATCGATATCTACACTGCCGTGAAAGTCTCGGCGGAGCGGCTCAAGGAAATCGTCGAGAGCGTCAAGGCAGGGACCCTGGCCGCGGCTCACTGTGTCTATCTATCCTACGGCCAAGGGCTAGCGCACTTGAGCGCCAATCAGCTCCTCCCGTTAGTCGACGAACTTGCGAACAACCACAAAGGGGAAGGCGTCTGGTCTGCCCTTGAAATCATCACGATGTACCAGCATGGTCGGACTGTTTTCGATTCTGACCTAGTTGAACGCTCGAAAAGCATACTCGTATCGTCGACGCTAGTTGGGGAAGTCAGGCGTGGCAACCGGAACGGCTACCTTTTCGAAAACATGGTCAGGCGGCTTTACGAACACGCTGCACTTGACGACCGTTTTGCGGCGAAGTTGGGCGAGCAGTTCGTCCGTCTCTGCGTACTCAGCAAATATGATGCCTTTGATGCGCTTGATGATGCGGTCCGGAAGGTCGTCAAACTCCTAGTCACAGAACGGCCGCTCGAGTTGTGGGAAGTGGTTGCGCGGTTTGTAGAGCGCGCAACCCCGACCGAGCGATCCCGCCTGACTCGACTCGTCGGGCAGTCAAGCAGAGGGTTTAGGCGTCAAGATGATAGCGAGAACGGCGCAGGTCCCTTGTACGGTATTCCAGAGTCAGAGTGTTTCGCATGGGCGGATGCCGATGCACCAAACCGCTCGCCGTTTCTTTGCGAGTTCTATCCGCTCTTAGACAAAGATGATGCTGGAAATATGATGTGGAACCCTGCCATGGAAAGGCTTGCGGCCAGATACGGCGAGCATGCAGCATTTCGTGATGCGCTTACCAGCCGACTCCATATTGGTGCCTGGTCGGGTTCATTGATCCCTTATCTCGAGGCCTACTTCGCTCCTCTCGAGGTCTGGTACCGCCATACAGTTTTCCAACTTGCCCAGTGGGCGAAGGAAACGCGCCGCGCGCTCGACGTGCGCATCGCGTCAGCAAAGCAGATGGAAGGGGAGGAATCTTGATTGAGCGAAGTTTGATTAGCCGGCGTTTGCACGACGAGGAACAGAGCAGAGGCGACAGATTCCTTGCGGACCATGCGTGACGAGAAGCAGTCGTGCTCGATCGGTCTTATGCAACCGCCGAAGCGGGTTGAAAGCTAGTCGATTCCTTGGCAAACTACTGTATATACATACAGTTGTTTGAGATTATTGGAATACGAGGGCGGCTGATGAGAGAAGAAGCAACACCGCACCTTCGGTGCAAACCGGGGGATCTGGCAAGGGTGATCCACTCGATCAATCCTGCATTGATCGATCAGATTGTCGTCGTAGAAGGGTGGAGGGAGGAGCATGGCCGCTGGGCCGTTTGCCTTCTGGGAAGGGCGGTGCTAGGTGTTACGTTATCGGCCCAAGAGCCGATCATCACATCTCGGTATGGATTTCGCGACTCATCTCTTGAGCCGTTGCCGCCGGAGATTGCCGTGCCGCGCGGAAAGGCGGTTAGTCACCCGCGCCGAGCTTATCTGATGCGTGGAGCATCCGAAGTATCAGTTTGAACGTGGTTTCTGGTTCGCCAGCCTGATCTGCCTTTATGATGGCGTCGATCACTGCGCGGGCTGATTCGCTCGCGCTCGTGATCGCGTCGTCGTAGGTTGTACGAGCCTTTGAATTTGCTGCTGGCTCGCCTCGCCCTTCGGCAAGCCATAGAGCGTTGACTCCCAGAACAGCTGCGATCTGCGGGAGGCGTCGGGCGCTATTGCGAGTTCCAGCCTCCAAGTTTCCTATGGTCGACTGGGATACGCCGGCTTTCTTGCCAAGCTCCTCTTGGGACAAGTCCGCCTCCTGGCGGGCCCACTTCAGTCTGTCGGCTAATGTATACATATCACAATCGTAATAGGTAGTGCCATTCGATTTGTGTTGACTTGGCCAAACACAAATGTGATTATTGGGTGCATGGATATTCAAATTGCCATCACCGAGCTGCTCCGCTCGGGTATGACCCAGGCGCAACTTGCCAAGTTGATCCCGTGCTCTCAATCGCTCGTTTCGGCACTTCTCAACGGAACGAGGGGGGCGCGTACGTCACACAAGATCGCAAGCAGAGTGGTGGAGCTTCACGGGTCACATGTGGCGAGCTTTCGCCAGGCAGGGATCGCATGAAGCGCCTGTACGCACGTCTGCTTCATTTCGTCGCGTCGGATGTCCTTCGCTCCACAAAAGCAGATTGGCTGGCGTCAAAAAAACTCGAACGTTGCGCGCGGAGGCTGTCCGTCCGTGACGTAGACAGTCTCGCACGATGGGCAGCGGTAGCTACCGTGGCGTCCATACGGCTGCAGGGCGATCTCATCGCCCTTGCTCATGCAGGGCTGGCAAAGGTAGTGCGGAGCATCGCAACCTCCGTCGATGTGGTTGTAGCGGTACGCGAGCGCTCCGCCGCCGATGTCCGCCAGAACGTACTGACCGCGGCGATTCGCATTCGCCTTGAGCTCTTGGTTTTCACGCTCGAGAGCGGCAAGTTTTTGGTCCAGCGCGCGCATATCTTGCGCCGTCTTGAGTGCTTCTTGGGTCGCCACCAGGGCAGCTTGGTTGATTTCTCGGAGCTTGATTTCAAGTTCGGCGGTTTTGGCTCCCACCTTCGCTTCGTCGCGGACACTGAGCGCGTTTTTCAGAAACTCGAACGTGGTGTTTGCCGCTCCGACTGCGGAGACAAGTGAATCAATCATGAGTGTTATTTCACATTCCGTAACGTTAGTGGAGATCGCATGAAGCGCTTATACGCACGTTTGGTCCTCTGGCTGATCCGGCCGGCGCTCGAAGATGTCGAGCGCCGAGTGGTTCAGCGGGTTGAGCGCGAGGCCATGTCGCGTGTCGACGCAGACATGTCCTTACGTGCATATGTCGATCGCCGCGAGAGCAAGTCTGTCCGAACCGAGGCCGTCAGGGGGTTGCAGGTGTACGAGATCCCGCAGCGGTGAATGGGCACACATCGGCTCTAGGCTGCTTTCGCCGCGTCGACATTCAAAACGACGTCGACTACACCGTCTGCGCGAACTTGAAATTCGCGGGAGTGGATGAGGAAAGCGCCGGGTAGACCTTCGAAGGAAACGACGTCCCCGTGGTTAGGACTGAATCCAGCACGGAATTTAAGGACCTGCGGGATGTTCGTCGGGAGCGTAGAGGCCGAATTGCCGATGAAGTTGAAAATTACCTTGGCTTCTTCCATGAGGGTTCCCCGTATCGGAATGGTCGTGTGAGAGCTGCCAATTCTACAGATAGGGCCGGAACTCTCACTTATTGCTGTCAGCATCGAGATTCGATGCTTGAAGTTTAGAAAAATCGACCTTCAAGGTCATTCAATCAGTTTTGAACGGAGTTGAGTTGCTATGAACACGATTGAGGTCATCCGGAGACCCAGCATTGAGCGGGCGTTCCGGGAAGCGCTGAGCGATCCGCGCAGCCGCGGGCCGGTCGCTGATGCGCTCGGCTGGGACGATTCGCAGGTGAGCCGATTCCTGTCGGGGAATCTCGGCGTGCCGATCAACAAGATCGACGCAGGGCTGAACGCGCTCGAACTGCGCGTCGTCTCGCGCGAGTACCTGGACGGACTTTCGACTATGAGCAAGGTGGGTGTGAACTGCCACTGCGCACGCGAAGGATTCGGGGAGTGCGGCGGCCGGTGGTGATGTAACTAGCTGGCCCAGGCAAAAGCGTTTTCGACGGAGAGTGCTTCTGTCTTGGTTTAGTAATCCTAAAAATTGAATCTATGGAAACCAATCAGATCGACCGGCAGGCCGAAATGTGTCAGCGGAGCCTAGCCATTCCGGAAGCGGTGAAACGCATCGTGCGAGACGCCATCCAACACCCGAAGTACCCGCGCAAATGCCTGTCGTGCGGGGCGTCCGAATCCCTCGACGGCTCCGTGCCGTGCGGCCACTGAGTTGGCCCGCTTCCATTGCCGCTGCCGGTACTGTGAGACGCGTCGGGTGCTGAAGAAGCGCCCGGACGAGTACGTGCGGCAGCCGCAATGCGAAGTCTGCGGCCGGCGCGATTTCCGAATCGACTCCTGGATGCAGAAGCGCAACACGCGCCTGATGGCGTGCACGTGCGCCGGTTACTGGTTTTGGCATCGGCGCGGTTCGCTGTACTGCTGGCTCCGCGCCGACGGCTCAATCCGATCACCCGGCGATCCCGATTTTGCGGATCGCAATCCGCCGCCCGATGCACTGGCGGCCTGACTTTCTCTTCTGGAGGAAACGTGGCAAAAAGCTCCGTTGAAGCATATGGCGCGCAGAGCAAGGTAACTGCGCTCGCGATGGATCCGAACGACCTCGAGCTCGTTGTCGACCCGTCTCATCCACTGTACGACCGGCGCGTTCATCAAGAGCCGAACACGAAGACGGTGTTGAACTACCGCGCGATCGGGGTGCGCAAGCCGGTGCTGTTCTACAAGGATCCGGAGACCGGCAAGAACCTGGTCATCGACGGCCGCACGCGGGTGATCAATGCTCGCGAGCTCAACCGGCAGTTGATCGCCGCCGGCGAGCCGCCGATCACAATCCCGGCCATCCCGCAGAAGGTTATCAACGACGGCGGGAAGTCGTTCTCTGCCGTGATGGTTAGCACGAACGAGATCCGTAAAGAGGATTCGCCGATCAACCGCGCCGAGAAGATGGCGCGGATGCTCGACGTCGGCCACACGGAAGAAACCGTCGCAACCATGTTCGGCGTCGAGGTGCCGACGGTCCGCCAGCAGTTGAAGTTGCTCGATTGCACGGCTGCCGTCCGTGACGCGCTCGAGGCTGACCAAATCACCGTCTCGAACGCCCTGAAGCTCGCGAAGCTGACGCCGGATCAGCAGCGCCAGAAGGTGCAGGCCGTTATCGCAGCGGCTGACGGCAAGGAAGGGCATGCGAAGTCGCGGGCACAGAAGGCTGCGCTGACCGGCGATGCGGTCCCCCGCATGCGTACCCGCAAGCAGATCGCCGCCGAGCTCGAGAAGGCGACAGGTGAGCGTGCCGACGTGCTGCGGTGGGTTCTCGGGATCGACGCTGCGGCGCCGGCTACCGAGCCTGCGGATCCTCGGCAAATGTCGATCGACGGGGCGGCATGAGCATCAAGGTCCAAACAATGGTGTGGGACCGGTATCCGGGCGAGGACCACGAACTGTTGCTCGCCTTGAAGCTGGCCGACTTCTGCGACGACAACGGGGAACACATCTTCCCGAGCATCGAAACGCTGGCCGAGAAGACGCGCCGTTCGGTGCGCGCAGTTCAGTACCAGATGAAGAGCATGGTCGAGCGCGGTTGGCTGATCCTTGTGGCCAACGCCGCCGGCGGTCGTGGTCGCGCGTGCGAGTACCGCATCAATCCCGACTGGATAAACGGTGCAGAGATTGCACCCATTTCCGCTGGTTCAAAGGGTGCAACGGATGCACCCATAGGAAAGGGTGCAACGCGCAGCAAAAAGGGTGCAACGAACGATGGAAAGGGTGCAATGGGTTTCGCAAAAGGGTGCAATGGGTTGCACCCGATTCACCATGAACCACCACAGGAACCGTCAGAGAACCACCAAGGCGCACGGCGTGCGCCGAAAGTTGCGACTCACGGCGAGCTGCAGTCGATCGAACTGCCGGACTGGCTGGCGTTCGAGGACTGGGACATGTGGTGCGAACACCGCGAGGCGAAGCACAAGGACGCGCCATGGACGCGCCCGGCGGCGGTCGTCTCGATCCGCAAGCTGACGAAGTTGCGATCGCTGGGGCAAGACCCGAGGACCTGCATCGAAGAAGCCGTGCTGCGGGGCTGGACAGGCCTCTTTCCGCTGAAAGGCGACGTGGCCGCTACGTCGTCGGGTGCCGGAACCACAGTCGCGCCGGACTGGTGGAAATCAGCGCCGGGCATTCGCGAGCGCGGCAAGCAGCTGGGCATCGAAGAAAAGGCCGGACAAGTGTTCTACCGGTTCAAGGCGAAAGTCTTCAAGGCGGCCGGCCCGGGCGAATGGATGGAGGACATGTTGCGTACGGTGAGCCGCGAAAGCGAAGAGCGCTACGAGGCCCTGTACGCCTACTTCAACGACATTCCGCGAGATCAGGGCGCGCAACAGGTGGAGGCATGACGAAGCGAAGCACATGGCCGATGCGCGTCGACGCGGGTACGAGGAAGGTCGGCACGGCGCGTGTTCGTGACAACTCGCGGACCAAGATGACTACGGCACAGAAGGCCATTTTCGATTCGACTGGCAATCGCCCGCACGTCGACGCCGGTTTCGATGAAATCAGTGACGGAATCGATGCGGCACCGGTCCTGACACCGGCATATCGCCAGCCTGATGCGAAGACGCGGATGCAGGCGCTGGGCCGGCTCAAGAGCGGCCAGATGAACAAGACGGAACAGCGTTACGCCGATCACCTTGAAGCGCGCAAGCAGGCTGGCGAGATCGCCTGGTATCGATTCGAGGGTATCAAGTTCCGTCTCGCGGACAACACTTTCTACACGCCGGATTTCGCGGTGATGCTGGCGAGTGGCCAACTCGAGGCGCACGAAGTCAAAGGCCACTGGCAAGACGACGCGCGCGTGAAGGTGAAGGTCGCTGCGGACCAGTACCCAGTCCGGTTCCTGGCAGTGACGGCCGGTCGTGCAAGGGACGGTGGCGGTTGGCAAGTGGAGGAATTCTGATGAGCGGCGGAAAGATGAGCTTCGCGCAACGATGCATCTGTGAGCGTCTTGGAGAGAGTCCCGGCATTACGTTGCGGGCACTTTCATCGCAGTTGCGATCCACGCCTGACAGCATGAAGCGCACTGTGAACCGTCTGATTTCTACCGGGTATATCAGGCTCGGGCGGCGGGGCAAGAAGGGTTACGAGTTGCATCTTACTGGCAAGGCGTTCCCTGCGTCGATCGAGGTGATGCCGGCCGACAAGCGCCGCTACTTCGCGTTCGAGGTTGGAATTGCCGCGGTCATTCCGGCAATTCGAGCGATGGTCGACGTTGGGCGAGCGTCGGCATGAAGCGCTCAGGATTCAAGCCGCGCACGAAGCCGATGTCACGAGGGTCATGGTCACGGAAAAGTTCGCCGTTGCCGGGACGTGCCCCGCAGCAGGTGAAGAACACGCGCAGCCCGAGACGACCGACCGTCGCAGAAGGCCTGAAATACCTCGAGGCCTGCCGCGGCGAACCGTGTTACCTGCGGGTGCCAGGCATTTGCAGGCGAAACCCGATCGACGAAACCGTGGTGCCGTGTCATTCGAACCAGTCGCGCCACGGGAAGGCCGGGGCGATGAAGGCGAAAAACGAATTTACGGTTCCAGGTTGCGGCGCGTGTCACGCGTGGATTGATCAGAACCGCGTCGGCACGCCGAGGCAGAGCAAGTTCGACGTGTGGGACCGGGCATATGCGGAATGGGCGCCGGTGAGGGCCCGAAAGTTGGGAGAGGAAAATTGCCAGTGATTCTTACCGTGCAGTTGCCCGCGGGCCGGCACTGCTTCAAGCGAAAGCATGGCATGGGGCCAGCGATCAGTTCCGAGATGCATCGGCCGCTGGTAACGACCGTCTATCGGATCGCACGGATTCCGACCGTTAAGCGTCAATTGCTCGTAGTCGTCGAGGTCGATGCGTTCATCCCGGAGCGGCACCGGACACACATCGCACCGAGCGATCCCCGTTGGGTGCGGCCGGGCGTTTTGCGAACGAAGGCGTACTGGATCGACAACAAGAAGTCACGGGCGCTCGGGCAGTTTCTCGCGAGCGATGCGCTGGAAGTGGACTTGAGGGATGAGGTATGAGCGCAGCCGCATGCATCTTGTACGGGGATGTACCCGAGCCCCTGCTTATTTCGGCGATCCGCCATCGCGATTCGGTGACCGGCGCGGAACTTATCGCGTTCGACGAGTGCCCGTTCTCCGGGGAGATCACCGAGACGGAGCATGGGATGCAGATCGCCTTTCCGTGGCCGCGCAACCGAACGATGCGCCATGCAATCGGCGACTGGCTCACGCACTACGGCATCAACTTCACGGTCGTCATGTAACGACGAATGACAAGCCTATCAAGCACATCGAACACGGGAACAAGATGACAATCGATGAAAGCAATCAGATCGAAGAGCTGCTCGGCGAATGGTACGACTGGCAGGCAGGCTATGTGCCGAGCCTCGGCTATGGGCGTATCGATCCGTCGTGCCGTGGCTTCGCAGAATCCGAATACACGCTGACGGCCGACGAGCGTTCGGAAGAGGTAGACCGGAAGGCGGCGAAGAAGCGGGCGGAACAAATTGACGTGTGCGTTGATGCTCTGACGTGGCAGCAGCGCGCATCAATTCAGCGACACATGAAGGCGAAGCGAATCGGCGCGATGAACGAGGCATGCGGCGTAACAGTCTGGAGTAATCCGCGCGACCTTGATCTGTCGGACGCGCATGCAAGCTATCAGGCCGCGAAGGAAGAGCTGTATCCGCGTGTGAAGGCGCGTGGTCTGTTGAGGGAGCCGCGCCTAGCGTAGCACGGATAGACCCGATATCTCTGTCAGCGCCGTGTTATCAAGAGCAGTGATCGACCCAACATGGTCACGGCGATCCGTTAAAAGCGGACAATCGCATGCAGTCAGTAGTCTAGCGCTACTTCATGTAGGGCAATCCCTGGCACACGATGTTGAGGGGAAGAATCGCGCGCGGTTTGACTGCGAAGGCCTCCGGATCTCCGATGATCATCTTCTGCAGTTTTTGAGCCTCTTTAGTTGTGCGTACAAATACAGCGCGTAACGTTGGCTTTGGCAGTGCAAAATCGCCTTTGGCGCGCCATTCGCGCTGGTGCAGCCAATTGGTCTCCTTTCCGGTCACCCCTTCCAGGGTGACGACCCGCCACCAATTTTCCTCCCGTAACAGTTCTTCGCGTTCATCCTTCGACAGGTATAGGACAGGGCGGCACCCGCCTTTGTAGGCAAATTTCTTCGAGATGAGCACGCCGTAAGGTCTGTATCGCCGTGAGTCCCGCTGGTGAAGGACATATTTGAGTGAAGGCAGTGGAATATCCATGAAACAGGACGCAGGATTCGGCCCTGCGATGCGTCCTGGCCATCTCTTCGAGCCACGGATCACGCCAGTCTTAAGGATGCTGACAAGATTGTCGAACCCGGTTTTCCCGTTCGAGTTCTTAGTAAGGTGTAAGAGGAACGGCGTCAAATCAGGACGCTCAAAAAAGGGGAGATCGTATGAGTCGGAATTGTTATTGATCATTGTGAAATCAGGCAAACGAAGAATGATGAGTTGATGAAAAGTATAAGTCTACCTGAGCGCCAGCATCAGGCGGATTGCCATCAACCGAAGAATGTTGACAACTGGCAGAAAATAGCTGAGCGAAAACAGTCGTTCTGGCGCTGTCTATTTGGTGAGGCCCCATACACACAAATTGCTTGTAAACCTTGTCGCGTTTCGCTATATTGACGACGTCGGGCGCGAGGTGCGTCCAAATGAAGCCCGCCCGGATTCGCGCGGGCTTTGTCTATTGTGTGTCTATGCTAAGTTTATTGTCACGTCGACCATGGTAACCTTGAGTCTCATAGAACGTGGGCAGGGGGTGGCGTGAATTTCGCTCGATGCGCTGATTGCGGCCATGAACAACACGGACTGGCATACGGGCAGATGCCAATCAAACCATGTCCGTCGTGCGGTGGGGGAAGGCTGAAGCTTTGCGCTAAATTGTCTTTGGCGATTGGGGCGGAGATCCTGGGTGTCAAAGTCAAGGTGAAGGGCGTTAGGCGCCCACTATTGAACTATCAATCGAAGATTGAACTGTTCCGGAAGACACAACGCTGGCGAAAAGTTCGACGATATATTCACCGAGGGGCGATGGATCTCTACATTGAGACGATTACCGACTTAGAGACCGGAAAGCTTGAAAAACACGTTTGTCAGCCACTGTCGGAACATCAAGGGCACGGCACTGCGAAGCGAAAGACGCCGGAAGATCCGGGGTTAGAAGGTGAGTCAGAATGAGTGAATGTGAAGCCCGCTAGGTGAAAACCTCGCGGGCTTTTTCGTTTGTTCGTCCAATTCCCATGAGGTACGTCAATGCCCGCCCGACCGATGAAGCCCTGCAAGCACAGGGGATGCGGTGCGCTTGTTGCGGATGGCAAGACGCACTGCGATCAGCACGCTCAGGACGCTGTCAAGTGGAGGCCAGATACTGTTCGCGGCAATCGCCATACGCGGGGATACGGAAGCGCGTGGGAGCGGATCAGAATGCGCATCCTGCGCCGCGACGCTGGCCTTTGTCAGCCTTGCCTGCAAGCCGGGCGCGTGACGCCTGCGACTGCTGTCGACCACGTTATTTCGAAGGCGCGAGGCGGGACCGACCGCGACGAGAACCTGCAAGCGATCTGTCGTGACTGTCATGCCACGAAGACGTCGCGCGAGCGGTTGCGGTGACGCGAGAGCGGTTCCTCCCGGCCGTTGCCCGCCCGGCGGATGTGGTGGGTGGGGAGGGGGGTGAAAAAGTCTACGAGGCGTTGCCTTCGGGACCGCCCGCTTCGTCGAATTTTTACGCCCGCGAAATTAAAAATTCAGGAGTTGGCCAGTGGGAGGTATCGCGTCAGTGCCGGGGCGGGGCAGAAAACCCAAGCCGACGGCGCGGAAAATCGCCGCGGGAAACCCCGGCAAACGCGCGCTGAATAAGGACGAGCCGGATTTCGGTTTGGTCACCAACATCGAACCGCCAGAGTGGATTGCCGGCGAGGCGCGCGACATGTGGGAGCGCGTTGTCCCGCTGCTTTGCGGGCAAAAAATCTTGCAGGTGACCGACCTGCACATTGTCGAGATTTTCTGTTCGGCCTATGGAAACTGGCGCACTGCGCAGGACGATCTGACTCGCAACGGCACAGTCGTCGACAGCTCGCAAGGCAGTCCGATGAAGAACCCGGCCGCGACCGTTGTGAAGGAGGCGGCAGCGCAAATGGCGAGTTTCGGCGCAATGCTTGGGCTCGACCCGGCGAGCAGGCAGCGCTTGGTCGGCGCCAAGCCGAAGACACCGGACAACCCGTTCGCGAAGCTACTCGGCAAATGATTGGAAGACATGGCGACGAATTTCCCGCGCGTAGAGCAGGGGCTCAAGTTCGCGCGGGAAGTCGTTCGTGGCAAGCGGGTCGCCTGCCGCTATGTGCAACTTGCTTGCAAGCGCCACCTTGACGACCTTGCGGCGAGCCGAAAGAAGGACTTCCGATGGAAGTTCGATGCGGAGGCCGCAGAGCGAAAGCTCGCGCTCATTGAGCTGCTGCCGCACACAAAAGGCGAGTGGGCGTTCAAGGGACAGCTGGTAACGCTGGAGCCTTGGCAGAAGTTCGGCCTGATGGCGACCTTTGGATGGCTCAACAAGCGCACCGGTAAGCGCCGGTTCCGAGAAAGCTACTGGGAGGTGCCCAGAAAGAACGGCAAATCGGTGATTGCCGCAGGCGTCGGCATCGGGATGTTCGTGCTCGACGACGAGTTCGGCGCGGAGGTCTATTCGGGCGCGACGTCTGAAAAGCAGGCATGGGAAGTCTTTCGCCCAGCGCAGTTGATGGTCAAGCGCTCGCCGATGCTGATCGAGTCGGCCGGAATCGAGGTGAATGCCTCGAATATGAACAAGCCGGCAGATGGCAGTCGGTTCGAGCCGATCATCGGCAACCCGGGCGACGGCGCGTCTCCATCGTGCGCGATCGTCGACGAATATCACGAACACGACAGCGCCGCACTGTACGAAACGATGCTGACCGGGATGGGGGCGCGCCGTCAGCCGCTGATGTTCATCATCACGACGGCGGGTGCCAACATCGAGGGGCCGTGCTTCGACAAGCGCAGACAGGTGATCGAAATGCTCGAAGGGACCGTTCCTGACGACGAGCTTTTCGGCTGGATCTGGACGATCGACGACGGAGACGACTGGACCGATCCGCGCGTGCTGGCGAAAGCCAATCCGAATATCGGAATTTCGGTCTATCAGGAGTATCTGGAGAGCCAGCAGCAGCGCGCGATCAAGTCGGCGCGGTTCACGAACACGTTCAAGACGAAGCACTTGAACGTTTGGACGTCGGCCAAGGCCGGCTATTTCAACCTGGAGGACTGGAAAGCATGCGAAGACCGCTCGCTGGCCCTCGAGCAATTCGAGGGACAAGATTGCGTGCTTGCGCTCGACATGGCGCGCAAGCTCGACTTGAACAGCATGGCTCGCCTCTTCTGGCGTGATATCGACGGGCGGCGGCATTACTTCTGCGTTGCGCCGCGGTTCTGGGTGCCCGAGGACACGGTACGCAATACCGAGAATCGTCGCATGGCGGAGCGGTATCAGGCGTGGGTCAACCAAGGCTTTCTGTTCGAAACAGATGGAGCGGAGATCGACTATCGCGACATTCTGGAAGAAGCGAAGGACGCAAACCGGCGGTGTCCGGTTCAATGCACGCCGCTCGATCCACACGGCGCAACGAACCTGTCGCACCAGCTTGATGACGAAAGCCTCACGCCGGTCACGATCGTGCAGAACTACACGAACATGTCCGATCCGATGAAGGAACTGGAGGCGGCCATTACGTCGGGCCGGTTCCATCACGACGGAAATCCGATCATGACGTGGTGTATCGGCAACGTTATCGGCAAGAACTTGCCGGGTAACGACGACGTGGTGCGTCCGATCAAGCAGGGCAACGACAACAAAATCGACGGCGCCGTGGCGCTGATTATGGCAGTGGGCCGGGCAATGCTGGCCGACCGCGTCGATTCCGAGTCGATCTACGATCAAGGGGTGGGTGTTTGAATTCTATTGGTATTGCGGCCTGGGTGGCCGGCCTGCTCGGGTTCGCGCTACTGGTGACTGGTGTGGTGCTGATCAGCCTGCCGATCGGGCTTATCGTTGCCGGCGTGCTCCTGCTGGTGTGGGCGTTCCTTGCGGATCTGGCGGCTGCTCGCGCCGTGCGCGCCGGTCAGCCGAAGGAGTAACCCTATGTTTTTCAGTAGGCAATTGCTCTCCAACAGCGGCCAGACGCAGATGGGTGCTGGCGGGTGGATATCGGCGCTGCTTGGTAGCTCGCGATCCGACGCCGGCCAAGTGGTTACCCCTGCGAGCGCACTGTCGCTGACCGTCTTGCAGAACTGCGTCACGCTGCTCGCGGAGAGCATCGCGCAGTTGCCGATCGAGCTATATGAGCGATCCGGCGACGACAGGAAACCGGCGATCGATCATCCGCTGTATTCGATTCTGAAGTACGAGCCGAACCCGTGGCAGACGCCTTTTGAGTTTCAGGAACAGTCGCAGGTGGCTGCCGGCCTTCGCGGCAACAGCTACAGCTTCATCGATCGCGATCCGGACGGCGTGATTCAGGGGCTGTATCCGCTCGACAACGAGGCCATGACAGTCATGAAGGGCTCGGACCTCATGCCTGTCTATCGCATCTACGGATCCGATCCGATGCCGAAGCGGATGGTGCATCACGTTCGCTGGATGTCGATCAATGGCTATACGGGGCTGTCGCCGGTTCTGCTTCATGCGAACGCAATCGGGCATGCGCAGGCTATCCAGCAATACGCCGGCAAGTCGTTCATGAACGGCACGGCACTGTCGGGCGTGATCGAACGCCCAAAGGAGAGCCCGGCGCTCAAGGATCAAGCGAGCGTGGATCGCATCACGGACGGCTGGAACGCGAAGTTCGGCGGATCGGGTAACGCGAAGAAAGTCGCACTTCTGCAGGAGGGCATGACGTTCAAGCCGCTGTCGATGACGAACGTCGACGCAGCGCTCATTGACGCGTTGCGCCTCTCCGCGCTCGACATCGCCCGGATCTACAAAATTCCGGCCCACATGGTGAACGAGTTGGAGCGGGCGACATTCAGCAACATCGAGCATCAGTCGCTCCAGTTCGTAATCTACACACTGTTGCCGTGGGTTAAACGGCACGAGCAGGCAAAGACGCGTGACCTGCTCCTGCCGTCGGAGCGCAAGCAGTATTTCATCGAATACAACCTCGCGGGGCTGCTGCGAGGCGATCAGTCGTCGCGCTACGCAGCTTATGCGGTCGGACGCCAGTGGGGCTGGCTATCGATCAACGACATTCGCCGGCTTGAGAACATGCCGCCGGTCAAGGGCGGCGACGTCTACCTGAGTCCTATGAACATGGTCGACGCGTCGAAGCCGCAGCAATTCCCGCCGGGGAAGTCCGAGCCGACGAAAGCGCAGATCGACGAAATTGGGAGGATCCTTTCTTGAAACCGCACCTCAGACTCGCAAGTCTGATTTTCAATCAGCCGCAGCTCGTCACGGACCCGATGATGTCGCTGGCGGTTCAGTGGGCGAATCACGCGCTCAACCTGAACATCGTCAACCTGACCGTGAACGACGCACAGCCGAAGATCATGGAGGACGATGAGTTCGACAGCGGTGTGCAGATTGCCGCGGCATCGGAGCGTCGTCGTGCCCTGGTAGCTGATACCGGTATGGACATCATTCCGGTTTCGGGAATCCTGGTGTCGCGGTCCGCTCACATGAACCCGTGCGAGCCGATGACCAGCTACGAAGGGTTGCGTACGGCGGTGAACCAAGCTGTCGCAGATCCGGCCGTCGAGCACATCGTTCTCGATATCGACAGCAATGGCGGGAGCGCGACCGGCGCATTCGAACTGGCCGACGATATCCGGGCTGCGTCGCTGGTGAAGCCGGTCACGGCGATCGTCAACTTCTCGGCATTCTCGGGCGGGTATCTGATTGCATCCGCAGCATCGAAGGTCATCGTCAGTCGTACGTCCGGCGTGGGTTCGATCGGCGTAATCGCCAACCATCTCGACGTTTCGAAGCGTGACGAGCAGCAAGGGATCAAGGTGACCTCGGTGTTTGCCGGGAATCACAAGAACGATCTCACCCCGCATGAGCCGCTGAGCGATCAGTCGCTGGCGTTCCTCACCAGCATGGTGCAAAACAGCTACAAGCAGTTCGTCGATGCAATCGCGAGCTTTCGCGGGCTGAGCACGCAAGCGGTGAAGAACACGCAGGCGGGCGTCTTCTTCGGCCAGCAAGGGGTCGATGCAGGGCTTGCGGACAGCGTCGAAACGCCACAGGCAGCGATCAACCGGATTGCAGCCGAAGTGCGCGCATCGCGCGCCGAGCGCCAGGGCGGAAATACGCGGCGTAGTGTCTCCGCGCGCGCGGCCGCGATGAACATGCAATCCATGATGTAACCGGCCAAAAAATCGAATTTTTTACGATCAACATCCGAGCGCGTTCGCGTCTCAGTTGAGCACTGCCACCTTCGGGTGGCATTTTTTTTAGGAGAAGGGTAAGTGAACATCAATGAACTCCGCCGCGAACGCGCAGCCGTCAATCAACGTGTGCAGGCGTTGGCGCAGATCGAGGTGGGCGGCACCGCGTTGTCGGCCGAACAGCAGGCCGAATTCGATCAGCTCAGCTCGAAATTCAACGATCTGACTGCACAGATCGAGCGCGCGGAAGCGGCCGAGCGCATGGCTGCAACTGCGGCAGTGCCGGTTGACCCGGCGCCGGCCGCCGTTGCTGCTCCGGCCGCGGCGAGCGTTCCCGCACAGCCGAAGGCGCAGGAAGTGAAGGGCGCGAAGATGGCTCGCATGGTTCGCGCGCTTGCAGCAGCGCGGGGGGATGCGCAGCTCGCGTCGAAAATCGCGATCGAGCGCGGCTTCGGCGAAGAGGTCGCCATGTCGCTGAACACCCTTTCACCGGGCGCGGGTGGCGTCCTGGTGCCCGAGAACCTGTCGAGCGAGGTCATCGAACTGCTGCGCCCGAAGTCCGTGGTCCGCAAGCTCGGCGCTCGTACGCTGCCGCTCTCGAACGGAAATATCACCATCCCGCGTCTGAAGGGCGGCGCAATCGTCGGCTACATCGGCGCCGACACCGACATTCCGACGACGCAACAGCAGTTCGACGATCTGAAGCTGACGGCCAAGAAGATGGCCGCGCTGGTCCCGATCGCGAACGACCTGATCAAGTACGCCGGCGTGAATCCGAATGTTGATCAGATCGTGGTCGGTGACCTCACGGCAGCGATCGGGGCGCGGGAAGACAAGGCGTTCATTCGCGACGACGGCACCGCGAACACCCCGAAGGGCCTCCGCTTCTGGGCGCTTCCCGGCAACGTCTTGCCGGCCAGCGACGGTTCGACGCTGCAAAAGATCGAAACGGATCTCGGCAAGGCCATTCTGGCGCTGGAGAACGCCGACGCCAACCTCACGCAGCCGGGCTGGATCATGGCGCCGCGTACGTTCCGATTCCTCGAAGGCCTGCGCGATGGCAACGGCAACAAGGTCTATCCGGAACTCGCCAACGGCATGTTGAAAGGCTATCCGGTCGGCAAGACGACGCAAGTGCCGATCAATCTCGGCGACGGTGCGAACGCATCGGAAATCTACTTCACCGACTTCGGTGACGTGTTCATCGGCGAGGAGGAAACGCTGGAAATCGACTACAGCAAGGAGGCGACCTACAAGGACGCCGACGGCAACATGATCAGCGCGTTCCAGCGCGATCAGACGCTGATCCGCGTGATCGCGAAGAACGACTTCGGTCCGCGTCACGTCGAGTCGATTTCCGTGCTGGCCGGCGTGACCTGGGGCGCGTAAGCGTATCTGTAACCGTGCGGCCCGCCCGTTGGCGGGTAGGCCGCATGTCGGAGAAAAACATGAAGGTGGTCAAGTTCAAGCGGCACTACGCACAGTACACGCCCGGCGATGTCGCGGGATTCGAAGACGAGCACGCAGACCGGCTCGTCGATGCAGGAATCGCGGACGCGTCCGCGCCCGAACCGAAGGAGGCAAAAGTCTCGCAGAAGGCCGAAACGGGCAAGGCCGCAGCGGCAAAGGGGTGATCCGGGATGGCTGCTGTTCTCGTCGAATATCTGGACGATGTTGAGCCGCTTACCTTCGAGGAAGTCGCGATGCAGTGTCGAATCGATGATGACGATGAACGAGAGTTTGTCGAAAACATCGTGATTCCAGGTGCGCGCCAGGCAGCCGAGAGAAAGTCCGGTGCGGCTATCCGGAAAGCGCGGTATGTCGAACGGCTGGCCGGCTTCCCGACTGGTGAATTCTCGTTGTCCGTGGGGCAGGTGCTCAGCGTCGATAGCATCGAAGCGCGCGATGCGACCGGGTCTGCGTCGAAGCTCGATCCGAGTGGATATGAGGTAGTCCAACTGGGACGAGAAACGCTTTGCGCCCCGCTCGGCGCCGCTCGGTGGCCGAGTGCGAGTGTCGTGACGATCACGTATCAGGCCGGTATCGATATTGACAAGCATCCGTCGGTGCGCTCGTGGATGCTTCTCGCGGCGGCATGGGCCTACGATCATCGAGAGATGTTCTCCGAAGGCCAGACAGTCGCGCAAATACCTGACGGCTATGCCGATCTCCTGCTCGATTCAATCACCGTTCCACCGAGGTTTTGATGAAAGCTGGGAAATTGAAAGAGCGAATCGTCATCGAGCGGCCGAGCGGCGAAGAAAACGAGAACGGCGAACCGTTGCCGGGCGCATGGGTGGTCCATGCGCGCCCGTGGGCCGATGTGTTGTTCGTGAACGGAAAGGAGCACGTCGTTTCGGGGGCGGTGCGAGGTTCCACGGTCGCCAGCATGCGCATTCGCTATCGAGCAGGAATCGACGAGCAGATGCGCGTGCGGTATGACGGCCGGCTGTACGACATCACGGCCGTGCTGCCCGCGCGCATGCGCGGGTATCTCGACCTGTCGGTAAAGGTGGGGGAGAAGTATGTCTAGCGTCCAGATACTTGGGCTGGCCGACCTGCAAGCCGACTTCGCAAAGCTTGCGAAGGCACAGTCGACGAAGGCGCTCCGGCGCGCGACGTTGGCGGGTGCGAAAGTGATCCGCGATGAAGCTCGAGCGCGAGCGCCGAAGAAGACGGGGAAGCTGAAGCGGAGCATCCAATCGACCTCACTTCGGCAGAAAGAGTCACCGGGCATCGCGACGGCTGGTGTGCGAGTTCGGACGAAGGGAAAGGCCGAGTCGCCGACGAACGCGTTTTACTGGCGTTTTGTGGAACTCGGAACGCAGCACATGAAGGCGGAGCCGTTCATGCGGCCGGCCTTTGACGCTTCGATTACCCAAGCCGAGGGCGCTATTCGAACGGAGATTGGACGCGCGATCGATATGGTGTTTGGAGGTGGATCTTGAGCGCGCTTCTCGTCCGTGACGCAATCGGGTCAGTAGGCAACACGAAAGGGTACGTCGGCGTTGCCGGATCGAAAGCGCAATCGCCGTACTACGTCGTGTCGCGAGTGAGCGGCGAGCGCGATATTGCGCTTGGCGGTGCGACCGGCGGTAAGTCGGGCATATTCCAGATCGACGTGTACGCGAGCACCTATACCGAGGCCGACGCGATCGCCGATCAGGTGATCGACCGAGCATCGTCGAGCGGGCGGTTCGCCGTCGGTGGTGTCAGCGAACTGCCCGATGACTTTTCCAGTGATACCGGGGATTTCCGAGTGAGTCTCGAAATATCCGTTCAGTTCTGACCGATTCAATTTCTGTTTGGTCCGCCGAGTGCGGGCCTTTTTCATTCTGAGGGGCTTATGGCCGAGAAAAGCAAGCGCATCAAGGCGCAGGGCACGAAGGTCGAGGTATCGAAGACCGTTTCGACGGACCTCGATGACAAGACGCTCGTCTTCGTCGATCTGAATACGACGAGCAAGACTGTCCAGTGGCAGGGCGGGCAGTCGTCGGAAATCGATGCGACAACGCTCGCGAGCGAGGAAAAGGAATCCGAGCTTGGGTTGCCGGATCCGGGGGAATTTTCGGTCGACGGCAACTATTCGTCCGACGACGAAGGCCAAGTGATCCTCCGCGCTGCGCGCGGAACTGGTGAAAAGCGAGTTTTCCGGGTCACTTTCCGAAACGGCGCGCAGTTCCTGTTCGTTGGCATGGTGCGTCAGTACACCTGGTCGGCAGGCGTCGACGGCATCGTGACGTCGACCTACAGCATCCGTGTCAGCGGCTCGCCGAAGGAAGTGCCGCCGCCGGCCGTACCGGCGGGTTAATCGATCTGAATAATGTAAGGAAAAGGTGATGACGAAAACTCCGACGGCCGCTGGCGCACTGCGCGCCGCGATTCTCAACCCGCTGGCCGGCTGGCGGCATGAGATGGTCCACATGCCGGAATGGGGCGACGTGACGGTCGCAGTGCGCGAACCGTTGCTCGAAGACCGCGCATTCTGGCTCGAGCCGCTGCGCCTCGCTGCCGGCGTCGAGCCTGGCGACGACGAGGCAACAGCCCGCGAGAAGTATGCGCGCGTCACCGCGGAAGAGCACAAGCTGGCTTACGCGCGCCTGTTCGTTCGTGTCCTGTACGTGGAGACGTCGGTCGGCTGGCGTCGCGAATTCGAGGACGGCGACGCGCAGGAGGTTGCGTCGGCTTTCGGCGCCGCGCACGATCGCATCGTCACCAAGGCGCTCGAGCTCGGCAACATGAAGGCCGACGCGGAGGACGATGCAAAAAAAGCCTCCGCCGAAACCCCGATCTCCGACTCGAACTGACGTTGGCGTTGCGGCTCGGCAGGACGCTTGCCGAGCTGCGCGCCGATATGTCGACCGCTGAGTTCGCCTTGTGGCAGGCGTTCGATGCCGAGTCGCCGATTGCTGATGATCGTTACGACCTTCACGCCGCGATGGTCGCGTCTGCGGTGTTCCAGGCGCAGGGTGCGAAGGTGAAGGTGGCCGACATGATGCCGAACTGGTCGGGTGAGTCGGCAGAGGTTCAGGAGGTCGTCGATGATCCTTTCTTCGCAGGCCTAAAGAGATTGGTAAAGTAGGCGGATAGGAAATATGGGAACGAGTCTCCGCGAGCTGATCGTCAGCGTTACCGCAAATACGACCCAGTACGACCGACGCATGCAGCAGCTTGGGTCGACGGCCAGCGGCTATTTCAATGCGGTCCGGGATGGAGGCCGCGCCGCTGACGCGGCGTTCGCGTCCAACGCGTCGAGCGTGCAGGTGACGGTGCGTGCGATCGAGGCCGCGCGCGGCTCGCTTACGGCATATGCGCAAGCTGCTGCCGCGGCGTTCGGTGTGCACCAGCTGATCGAGTATGCCGACGAATGGACGAACCTGAGCAACCGGCTCAAGATCGTCACGCGGGATCAGATCGATTTCGCCATCGCGCAAGGCGACGTGCTGCGGATCGCGCAGTCGACACGTCAGCCGCTCGACGCGACGGCCGAGCTGTATCAGCGGATCGCGAACAACACATCGCACCTCGGCCTGTCGATTAAGCAGGTCGGCCCGCTGGTCGAAACGATCAGTAAGGCGGTGGCGCTGTCGGGCGTATCGGCCGACACGGCGCGGCTCGGCATCGTGCAGCTGGGGCAGGCATTCGCCTCCGGCCAGCTGCGCGGGCAGGATCTGAAGAGCGTGCTCGAGGAACTGCCGGGCGTTGCCGACGCGATCGCGCGCGGGATGGGCAAGGGCACGTCCGAACTGAAGGCGCTGGCCGAGGACGGCAAGCTGACCGTCGAAAGCCTGATCGACGCGCTGAAGAACGCCGGGTCGAGCACGGACGCGCTGTTCGGCAAGGTGGACATGACGGTCGGGCAGGCGATGACGCGCCTGCAAACGGAAATCATCGCGTACGTTGGGCACGCGAACGAGGCGACCGGCGCGAGCGCGAAGCTCGCCCAGAGCGTGGTCTACGTTGCTGATCACCTCGACGAGATCGTCACGATCAGCGCGTCGCTCGCGGCCGGTCGGCTCGGGGTCTATTTCGCGCAGACCACAGTGGCCGTCAGCAAGTCCGCCATCGCGTGGAACGCCGAGCGGCAGGCGCTGATCGCGAAGGCACAGGCCGAAAATGCGGCAGCGCTCGTCACGATTACGAAGGCCCAGAGCGACCGCGATGCGGCCGCGGCGAAGCTGCAGAACGCGCAGGCGGCAGAGGTTGCCGCGGTGGCCGAGCTGGCCGGCATGCGCGCGATGCGCGAAAGCCTCGCGATGCAGTCGGCGCTGACGGCCGGGTCGATCCAGTACACGCAGGCGAAGCTGGCCGAGGCGCGCGCGATCGAGGCGAGCGCGGTGGCGCAGGTCGCGACGGCGCGGTCGAATCTGGCGAACAGCCAGGAAATCGGCACGCGGATCGCCGGCACGCCGTACGCGGCGGTGATCGCTCGCGAGACGGCGGCGGCGCAGGGCGAGCTGGAACGGGCCGAGGCGTCCCTCGCGCTGGCGCAGCAGCGCCGTGTGGCGCTGGAGGCTGCGGCGGCCAAGGGTACGGTCGATCAGACGCGGTACGCGGCGGCGTTGGCCGAAACCGAGAAGGGGCTCGCGGTAGCCGAGCGCGAAGTCGCGGCCGCGACGCAGGCGCGTGAACGGGCCGAGCGCGGGGCGACGGCCGCAACGGCGGGTCTGGCCGCGGCGACCGAGCGCGCGGCCGTTGCGCAGACTGCTGCCGCGCGCGCGGGCTCGCTGATGCGCACGGTGGGGTCCGGCCTTCTGTCGGTGATGGGCGGCCTGCCCGGCATCATTGCGACGGTCGGCACGGTGGCGCTCGGCGCCGCGGTGAACTGGCTGGTATTTCGCGATCATGCGGGCAGCGCGACGTCGAGCCTGATCGACATGCAGGCGCCGCTCGACCAGATCATCGAGAAGTATCGGCAGCTGTCGCCGTTGCTGCAGGAGGTCGAGCGCAATCGGGCAAAGCAGGCGCAGACCGCGGCGCGTAGCGATGTAGCGGACGCGTACGCGGGCCTCGCGGCGCGCGCGTCGCAGAGCGTCATCGTGCCAGGCATTGGCGATAGCGCGCCGATCATCACGGACGAGAATCAGGTCGCGCTCGATCGGTTCATTGAAGGGCTGAACCGGATCAAGACCGAGAACCTCGGCGTCGACGAGAAATCGCGCGAGCTTGCGTCGCTGGTCGGTGTATTCATCGACGCGACGAAGGGCGGCGACGAACTGCGCGCCGAGCTGGTGCAGGCCGCGTCGGCGATCGACACGGCCGGCGCCGCCGCGGACAAGGGCACGCGCACGCTCGCCGCGATGGATGCAGCTGCGCGCGGTGCGACCGACGGCATTCGCCAGCTCACGGAGGAAAACAATTTCTTCGCGGGCGGCATGGCGGCCGAGGCCTGGAACAAATACGTCGAAAAGCTGAAAGAGGCCTCCGACGTCATCGGCATGACTGCGCAGCAGCGCGCCGAGTATGAAGCGAAAACGAAGGGCGCGAACACAGCGGAAGCACGTCAAGCCGGTTTGATCGCCGGTCGCGCGGACGCGTACAAATCGCTCGAAAAAGCGATCCAGGACAAAGACGCGAAGGCCGAGGCCGGCGCGCGGCGGAACATCGACAATCTGACGCGCGAACTCGCGCTGATGAATCAGCAGATGGTTGTTGCCGCCGCGCTGGCCGAGTTTCAGGCGGATCTCGTCAGCAAGAAATTCGAGAAATTCGGGTTCAACGCTGACGCGGCGCTCGCGGCCGCCGCGGCGCGCGGCAAAAAGGCGTTCGACGACACGGTGTCGGAATCTGCTGGCCAGGTCGCGCGCATTGGCGTCAATGCGCCGGCGCTCGCGCACAAGAGCCGGGCCGGCGGGTCGCGCGCCGAGCCGGAAAGCCAGCGCATGCTCGACAACATCGCGCAGCGCATTGCGCAGCTGCGCGTCGAGGCGGTCGCAACCGACAAGCTCACGCAGTCGGAGAAAGATCGGATCGGGTTCGACCAGAAGCTGACCGATCTGGCCGCGAAGCGCACGAAGCTGACCGACGGCGACAAGAGCCTGATTCGCGACCAGGCTGCAATTCGCGCGACGTATGACCGTGCGGTGCAGCTGGAGAAAGAGGTTCGCTATCACGAAGCGATCAACAAGCTGAAGGAGCGCAGCGCGCAGATCGACGCGGAGCTGGCGGACTACGCGTCCGAGCGGCAACGAGAAGTCGCGCGCGAGCTGGCCGCGATGCCAATGGGCGACAACGCGCGCGAGCTGAACCAGGCGACGAGTCGCGTCGGCGATGAATTCCGGCGCCGGCGCGACGACTTCACGAAGGGCGCGCGGAAGGACGGCACGCTCGGATCGCCGGAGTATCTGGCGGAAATCGATCGCGTCAACCGGGCCGAGGCCGAGCAGGTCGAGCGCGAGCGCGGGTATGTCGAGCAGCGGCTCGCTGTGCAGCGCGACTGGCGCGTCGGCGCGAGCCGTGCGGTGGCGCTGTATCAGGAATCTGCGGAGAACGCGGCAGGTCGCGCGGAGGAAGCATTTACGAGTTCGTTCCGCAGCATGGAGGACGCGCTCACCTCGTTCGTGTCGACCGGCAAGCTCGATTTTCGCGGACTGGTCAACAGCATGATCGCGGACCTGGCGCGGTTCGCCGCGCGCGCCGCGATGGTGCCGGTGTTCGGCGCGCTCGGGTCGGCGCTCGGGCTCGGTGCCGCGAGCGCTGGCGGGTTCAGTGCCTCGTCGTTGCTTGGCGGTGTGGCTGGCGGCATGTCCGACATGTTCGGTGCGGGTGGCGGCAACGCGTACGGTTTCCACCTGGCGACCGGCGGGCGCGTCACTGGTCCGGGCACGTCGACGAGCGACAGCATTCCGGCGTGGCTCTCCAACGAGGAATTCGTGGTGAAGGCGGCGGCGGTGCGCAAGCCGGGCGTGCTTCGGCTGCTGGAGGCGATCAACAGCGGACAGGATCTCGGCTTCGCGAAGTTTGCGAACGGCGGCCTGGTGGGCGGGGGCTCGGCCGGGGGGGCCGCGCTCGGCGCGCAGGGCGGTGGGATCGAACTGAATATCCCTGTGACGATCGACGGCGGCACGGGCAACGCGACGCAGATGATGGCGAGTGCCGAGTTCGTGAAGAAGCTCACGCAGATGGTGCAGGGGCTGATCGCGGTTGAGAGTCGTCAGGGTGGCGCGCTCTGGAAACTGAAAAACGGGATGGGGTGATGACCGACACGTTTATCTGGTCGCCGACGGTTGAAGGGTTCGGCGGCGATACGACGCTGCGTGTGCGAAAGGCCAGTTTCGCCGATGGATATACGCAGCGCGCGGCCGACGGCCTCAACAACCGTGTGTCGTCGTACAGCCTTCGATTCGTGGGGAATGCCGAAAAGATCTCGGCGATCCTCGAATTCCTCGACGATCACGCTGGCGCGGTGTCGTTTTTCTGGACGCCCCCGCTTCGGCCGCAGGGGCGATTCGTGTGTGAGAAGTACAGCGAGCCAGTGAAAAACGGCAACGTGTACACGATTACGGCGCAGTTTGAACAGACGTTTGCACCATAAGGTAGAAAATGCCGCAACTTCAAAAAGCGAACCTCGGCTCGGCGCCAAACGGTGACGGCGGGGACGATCAACGAACCGCGAACGTACGATATAACGCGAACGTCGATGTGCTCGCTGCCTGTGTCGCGCTTGGCTACACCATCTTGGGCGATAACACGACGATCAAGTCCGATCAGGTCGGCGTGCGGTTCGGGCTGAATATCGGCGTTCCCGGGAAGAAAATTGTGCTGCCCTTGGCCGGTTCGGTAATGGTCAATGCATGCGTTCATTTCTTCAATGTTGGTGTCGGAGTCGACATCGGGCTACAGGGAAGTGACGGCACGCAGACCACGACTCTTGCTCATGGTGACTGGATCACGTACGCATCGGACGGAGCGTCCTATTGGCATGTGGTTGCGCGCGGCAAAATGCTGCCGGACGAGGTTGTGTCCGGTTTTCTGTCTGTGTCGCGCGGTTTGAGTGTTGGCGGCGATGTCGCGATTGGCGGTCGGCTGAACTCGGTGAACAGTCCCAATCTGCTACCGAACTCGACCGGTGAGCTGCGAAATCAATGCTGGACCGGTACAAATTTCGGCTTCGTGGCCGGCGTGAGCGCGGAGGGAACAATTTTCGTCAACTCAGCTGCGATCAATGTCGCGGGCTGGGTGCTGGATTATTCGAACAACATCGCGTGCGGCCCCGGGTTGCTATTGACGCTTTCCGCGGAGATTGTGACAAACGGTTTGAATGCCGGTCAGGTATATATGAAGGTTGAGTCCTTCAATTCGTCCGGTACCGTTTTGGGGACGTTCTCAACAGTCCCAATTACGACCAAGCGGGACTACACGCTCATGACGGCTTCCGGGAAGACGCCGAGCGGGACCGCGTATGTGCGCGTGAGCAGAGTCGCCGATAACGCGCCGAACATTTCAGCATGGGGCGTGGCGTTTCGCCGAATCAAGCTCGAGCGCGGCGCATCGCCATCGTTGTATTCGCAGGAGGCGAGCCTCCTTTATCTGCAGGGCGCGCCGGCATTTGATGGCCGTCCAACGTTCGGGGGAAATATCCCGTGGGATAGCTGGAATCTGCAGAATCCTTGGCATGCAGGGAACTTCAATCCTGGGAACTACGCTCCGCTTAGTGGCAACCGACGATTCGTCGGCGGGGGCACCGCCTTCGATGGTTGGGGTATTCATGTGTCAGGCTCTGCGCCGTGGCTTGAGGAGCAGGGTGTGGCCCTTAGTTGGAACGATGACGTTGGCAAAGGGCAGGGCTTCCTGACCACCAATCGCGGCGCTGGTATCGGTGGTTGGATTCTGCGCACGATTTCTCAGGACGCGCGGCAGGAGATTGGCCGCTTTGTCGTCAATCCGGACGGCAGCTACGGTCAGTCGGACAAGCGCCTGAAGCGAGACATTCGCACTATCCCGAACGCACTGGAACGGATTCGTAAAATCCGAGGCGTTTCCTATGTTCGAAGAAGTACCGGTGCCGGAAGCTACGGCGTGATCGCGAACGAGCTCCGGAAGCATTTTCCATGGGCCGTGTCCGAGATCGGCGCTGGCAAGGGCAAGGAGCATTATCTCGGCGTGAATTATCAGGCGCTGGTCGCCCCGCTGATCGAGGCAGCGAAAGAGCTGGCTGATCGAGTGGAGCGGCTGGAGGGCGAGCTGGCTCAACTGAAAGGCGAGACTCAGGCATGACGATTACGGCCGATATCCAGCAACTGGAACCAGGCCGCCGTATCGAGCTGTTCGAAGTCGACTGCACGGAGATCGGCGGAGACGTGTTGCGCTTTCACGGTCATTTGCAGTCGGCGTCGATCGTGTGGCAGGGACTGGAATACAAGCCGTGGCCGATTCAGGCGGCTGGCTTCCAACGGACCTCTGACGCGCGGCAGCCGGCGCCGACACTGACCGTCGGCGACATCAACGGCACGATCACCGCGCTGTGCGTCGCGTTGGACGATCTTGTGGGCGCGAAGGTATTCCGCCGGCGCACGCTGGCGAAGTATCTCGACGCCGTGAACTTTCCCGACGGCAACCCGACCGCGGACCCTAGCGAGCAATGGCCGCCCGAGCAGTGGCGAATTGAGCAAAAAAGCGACGAGCAACCCGGCGTGCATGTCGAATTCACGCTGTCGTCGCCGCTCGATTTCGGCGGGCAGCAGGTGCCCGCGCGCCAGATCGTCGGCACGTGCCAGTGGCGCTATCGCGGGCCCGAGTGCGGATATGTCGGCGTGGTGTACTTCGACAAGAACGACAGGCCGGTGAGCGACCCGGCGCTCGATCGCTGTAGCCAGAAAATCAGCGGGTGCGAATGCCGGTACGGCGTGAACAACCCGCTGCCGCACGGCGGCTTTTTGTGCGACACGCTCGCCTAGGCCGTCGGCCAACCTCTCATCACGGACCCGCCGCACGGCGGGTTTTTTATGGACGAACGAATCAAGCAGGCGATCGCGGAGCACGCGCTCGCCGAGTACCCGCGCGAGTGCTGCGGATTTGTCGTCGCTACGGCGGCCGGCGATGTGTACGTGCCAGGCCGCAACATCGCGGCGGCGCCCACCGAGCAATTCGCGCTCGCGGCCGAGGATTACGCGGACGCGGAGGACATGGGCGAAATCCTCGCGTTGGTGCACTCGCATCCGAACGGCGCGGCACAGCCGAGCATGGCGGACCGCACCGTATGCGAACGCTCAGGCATTCCGCTGTGGGTGATCGTCTCGCTCGGCGTGCAGGCTAACGGTGCCATCGATGTCGACGACTGGTGCGAGTTCGGCCCGAGCGGTTACGCCGCGCCGCTCTATGGTCGGCCATTCGTGCATGGCGTGCTCGACTGCTATTCGCTGGTGCGCGACTGGTATCTCGCCGAGCTTGGCGTCGTGCTGCCGGATTTTGAGCGAAAAAACGGCTGGTGGGACGACGGGCATTCGAATTTGTATATCGCGCACTACCAGGATGCGGGCTTTCTCGACGTCGGGATCGACGTGCAGCTCGAGCCGGGCGACGTGCTGCTGATGCAGATCCGAAGCAAGAACGGCGTGCCGAATCACGCGGGCGTGTATCTCGGCGACGGCATGTTCGCGCATCACGTGTACGGGCGACTGTCGTGCCGTGCGACGTGGGGTTCGATGTGGCGGGACAGCTGCACGACGGTGCTGAGGCGTATAGGGGGTGCGAAGTGACGGAAAAGCTACGCGAGGTGAGGCTTTACGGGATCGCCGGCGCGCGATTCGGTCGGGTGCATCGTCTGGCCGTGTCGTCGACGGCGGAGGCCGTGCGCGCGCTGTCGGTCCTGATCCCTGGCTTTCGGAAATTCCTGCTCGACGCGCGCGACAACGGGCTGACGTTCGCCGTGTTCAACGGCCGCCGGAATCTGGCCGAAGAGGATCTCGGCGCACCGGTCGGTGGCGAAGCGATCCGGATAGCGCCGGTGATCATCGGCAGCAAGAGCGGCGGTCTGTTCCAGACGATTCTGGGCGCGGCGCTGGCCGTGGTCGGTTTCGTGTTCAGTCAGCCGACGCTGATCGGGCTGGGCGTGTCGATGGCGCTCGGCGGCATCACGCAGATGCTGAGCCCGCAGCAGGCAGGGCTGGCCGGTGCAGCCGACAACGGCACTTCGTACTACTTCAACGGACCGGTGAACAGCTCGGCCCAAGGCGAGCCGGTGTCGCTCGTATACGGCGAGATGGTCGTCGGATCGAAGGTCGTCAGCTCGGGCATCTACACAGAGGATCAGGTGTGAAAAAGATCTACGCGGAATCCGGACCGAAGCGGATTAGCGGGGCCAAGGGTGGCGGCGGTGGAGGCGGCGGCGGTGGGGAATCGCCGGACAGCCTGCATTCCACCGCGCGCGCGAAGGTGCTCGACGCAATCTCGGAGGGTCCGATTGTCGGCCTGGTGAAGGGCATGCAGTCGGTCTTTCTCGACGGCACACCGATCCAGAACGCCGACGGCTCGGTGAACGTCCAGAATTACAACGTCGACGTTCGCACGGGTACGCTCGATCAGGAATTCATGCCGGGCTTTCCGGCGGTCGAGCGCGAATCGGCCGTAGGCGTGCCGCTGACGTCTGATGCGCCGTGGGTGCGGCAGGTGCAAAACACGCAGCTGACGGCGGTCCGCATTCGCTTCGGCGTGCCCGCGCTGCAAAAGAGCGATCCGGCGACCGGCGTATTCGGCTATCGCGTGGAATATGCGATCGATCTGTCGGTCGACGGTGGCTCGTACGCGCAGGTGCTGTCGGCCGCATTCGATGGCAAAACGACGTCGCTTTACGAGCGCTCGCACCGGATCGAGTTGCCGCGTGCAACAACCGGCTGGTTGGTCCGCGTGCGGCGCATGACGCCGAACGCGCACAGCTCGTTGATCGCGGACACGGTGAATATCGAGGCGATCACGGAGGTGATCGACCGCAAGCTGCGGTATCCGATGACGGCGCTCGTTGGCATGGCGTTCGATGCGCGATCGTTCTCACAGGTGCCGGTGCGGTCGTACCACGTTCGCGGCCTGATCATTCGGGTGCCGTCGAACTACGATCCCGAGACGCGCACGTACTCGGGGGCATGGGACGGGACATTCAAGCCGGCGTGGACGAACAACCCGGCGTGGATTTTCTACGATCTGCTGCTGAACGATCGCTACGGCCTCGGCAAGACGGTCGACGCGTCCATGATCGACAAGTGGGGGCTGTACGAGATCGCGCGCTATTGCGACGTCAAGGTGTCCGACGGCAGGGGTGGCGTCGAACCGCGCTTCACGTGTAACTGCGCGATCCAGTCGGCGGCAGACGCGTACAAGGTGCTGCAGGATATCGCGAGCGTGTTCCGCGGTATTTCGTACTGGGGTCCGGGCGCGGTGGTCGCGTCCGCGGACATGCCGTCCGATCCGGTATACGTCTACACGGCGGCGAACGTGATCGACGGGGCGTTCCGTTACGTGGGGAGCGAGCGCAAGACGCGATACACGGTGGCGCTCGTCAGCTACAACGATCCGTCGAACCAATACAAACATGTGGTCGAGTATGTGCCGGACGACGACGGCATCGCGCGTTATGGCGTCATCAAGACGCAGGTAACGGCGTTCGGGTGCACGTCGCAGGCGCAGGCGCACCGGCTCGGGCGGTGGCTTCTCCTGACGTCGCGCTACGAGTCGGGCACGGTGTCGTTCAAGGTCGGGATGGACGGCGTGCTGGTCGGCCCGGGGCAGGTCATCGCGATCGCCGATCCGCGAAAAGCCGGCCGACGCATCGGCGGGCGCATTCGCGCGGTGGCTGGCAATGTTGTCACGCTCGACAAGGCGCCGACCGTGGCGCCGGGCGACCGCTTCACCGCGATTCTGCCGTCAGGTGTCGCGCAGTACCGTGCGGTGAAGTCTGTCGATGGCGACGTGCTCACGCTGGTCGACCGCTTCGACGCGGACCCCGTGCCCGGTGCGGTGTGGATGCTGGAAAACGCGGAGGTCGCTGCGCAGCTCTATCGCGTCGTGAGCGTTCAGGAAGGTGACGACGATGGTCTGCTCGAGTACACGATCACGGCGACGATGCACGAGCCGGGCAAGTACGCGGCGATCGATGACGGCGCGCAGATTCAGCAGCGGCCGGTGACGGTCGTGCCGCCATCGGTGCAGGCGCCGCCGATCAACGTGCGCGTGACGACGTATTCGGCCGTCGACCAGGGGATTTCCAAAACGACGATGGTGATCGCGTGGGACGCTGCGGATAACGCTGTGACGTACCTGCCGGAATGGCGGAAGGACAACGGCGAGTGGGTCAGTGTGCCGCGCACGGGCGGCCTGCAGGTCGAGGTGCCCGGGATCTACCAGGGGCGGTACGTGGCGCGCGTGCGCGCGCAGAACGTGATGGGCGTTACGTCACTGCCGGCGATCAGCGCGGAAACGCAGCTGAAGGGCAAAACGACGCCGCCACCGGCTGTCGCGTCGCTCAAGGCTGCCGGCATCGTGTTCGGGATTAATCTCGATTGGGCATTCCCGGGCGACGGCACAGCCGGCGATACGCAGCGCACCGAGCTTTGGTACAGCCGCACGCCGAGCCGCGACGATGCGATCAAGCTGTCGGACTATGCGTATCCGCAGGCATCGACGTCGCTGCAGGGGTTGGCGGTTGGCCAGGTGTTTTATTTCTGGGCTCGACTCGTCGACACGTCGGGGAACGTCGGGCCGTGGTATCCGGCGGCCGGGCCGGGGGTGCAGGGGCAGCCGACGACCGATCAAGGCGAATACGAAAAGTATTTCGCGGGACGGATTTCGCATTCGGCGCTGGGCGAGGATCTGCGCAAGCCGATCGACGCGATTCCGGGCCTTCAACATGGCGTCGCGGATAACGCGAATGCAATCGAAAAGGAGATTCGCGATCGAGCGGATGCGATCGCAAAGGAAGTTCGGGATCGGGCGGACGCGGTGGCCGAAGAGGCACGGCAGCGCGGTGCCGCGGTGACGTCCGAGCAGCAGGCGCGTCAGGCGGCCGACGTTTCGCTCGGGCAGCGTATCGATACCGTGACTGCCAGCGTCGGCGACGCGGCGGCGGCAATCAAGCAAGAGGCAACCGCGCGCGCCGATGCCGACGGTGCGCTGTCGTCGCGGATCGATACCGTCGTCAGCAAGGCGAACGACAACGCTGCGGCCATCTCGTCGGAGGTGACGGCGCGGGCTACCGCGGACACGGCGCTCGGCAAGCGTGTCGACGCCGTGACGGCCGACGTCGGCGCAAACAAGGCGGCGATTACAGCCGAGCAAAAAGCGCGCGCCGACGGCGACGGCGCACTGTCGAGTCGGATCGATACGGTATCGGCATCGGTCGGCGCGAACGCGGCGGCGATTGCGGCAGAGCAGAAGGCGCGTGCCGATGCGGATGGCGTGCTGGCAACCCAGATCAGCAAGGTGTCGGCGCAAATCAATGTGCCGATGGCGGGCGACAGTGGGCGCGCGGCCGGATCGACGCAGGTAAAGGCGGGCGTCTATTCGGAGCAATCCGCGCGTGCGGAAGCCGACATGGCGATCGCGCAGCGTATCGAAGCTGTTACCGCACAGATGGTATCCGGGCAGGCGTCTCTATCAGCCGGGATTCAGGCTGAGTCGCAGGCGCGCGTGGATGCCGACAGTGCACAGGCCGAGCAGATCACGACCGTGCGCGCACAGGCAAATGCGAACGCCGCAGCGGTACAGACGGTTGCGCAGTCGTATGCGGACCTGAATGGTCGTGTATCGGCGTCGTACCAGATCAAGACGCAGATCACGTCGGATGGTCGAACGTACATCGCCGGCATCGGCATTGGGGTCAACAACAACGAAGGCATTGTCGAGTCGCAGGTGCTGGTGTCGGCGCAGCGTTTCGCGGTGGTTGATCCGGACAACGGCGGGGCGTCGATCGTGCCGTTCGTGGTGCAGGGCGGGCAGGTGTTTATCCGCCAGGCGCTCATCGGTGCTGGTTGGATCACGAACGCGATGATCGGCAGCTATATCCAGTCCGACAACTTCATTCCCGGACGTCAGGGGTGGCGGCTTGATAAGAGCGGAAATTTCGAGATCAACGCGTCGAATGGTAGTGGCAATCGGTTGGTGATCGACGGCAACAGCGTTCGAGTTTATGACGCTAACGGCGTGCTGCGTGTGCGCATGGGGATGTGGTGATGACGGCCGGACTTCAGATTTTCGACGGCGCTGCCCGTCCGATCCTCAAAGCGACGTCGCGTGCAGGGCGGGTGGTCGGGATCGTGCACACGGGTGGCAATGACGGGAGCGTTGCGGCCGATATGTCGGGCGGGGAACCGTTTTGGGCGTTTATGCCTGATCAGATTTTTTACCGTGTGTCTGGCGCGGAGCCGTCTCCCGTTTTGTCGATCGACAGGGCGGGCGTGACCTGGCGCTATAGCGGTAACGCGAGTGGGTCGAACGCGTACGTGAGGGTGCCGGGCTGGATCGTCTTCGGAGTGTATTGATGCCGGCGGGATTTCAAGCATTTACTGATACGGGTGTGTACCAGATAGACGGGTCAACGCCGAACTATCAAATGGTGCAGGCGATGTCGGCGAATTCGGTGAACGGGGGGCTTCAGCTGGCGCTTAACGATGCCGGTAAGCCGTTTTACACCACGTTGCCGAATGTGTCGTTCTCGTTCAATTCGACGGCGGGCCCCATGTATGGAGTGTATGCAGCCGATGGTGTCGGGGTCACAGTTTGGCGTACCGATCGAAGTGGCGACGCCTACACGCTGACGTTTATCACCGAGCGGCCATGCATGGTGTTCTTCTTTCTGTTTGATCGTGTCCCGCCGACGGCCGGAAATTTTGGTCTGCAGGTATTCAACGAGCGGGGCGACCTGATCGCGGATTCGTCGAGGCCATTTCTGCGCGTACTCGATGTGATCTACAACGAGTACGTGCCGGGGGTGGGGTGGGCAACGCTCGGTGCGCCGAGTCCGCAGTGGGATTCGCGGACATACGGCGTTCCCGTGATCGTGTCGGGAATTTACCCGGTTCGCCAGGCATGGAGCTATGACCCGGCGGGCGTCGAATTGACGTCGATTCGTGTGAGCGGAAATTCGGTGTCGTGGGGCACAACGATGTATGGAGGTGGACGAAAACCGAACTGGTCAGGATTTCGAGAGCAATGGCATTCACGTTTCATGGTGTTGGATGCGACAGGAATTTTGTGACGGGCCGCCAATCTGAGCGGCCCTTTTCATTACGAGGAACATATGCGAGCGAGTCCAACCGAAGTGGCGAGCTATGTGGGGAGCGTTACTGCCGTGGCGTCTTCGCTGACGCTAACAGACATCGGGGTAATCGTCGGCATTTTGACTGCATTCGCTACGTTCGGACTCAATTTCTTTTTTATGTGGCGTAAGGATCGCCGAGAGCAGCGCGAGTCGGATATGCGCATCATGGAGATGGAGAAGCACGATGGCTGAAGTACCAAAGAAGACGCTTGCGGGTGTCGTGGGGGCTGCTGCGGCAGCCCTTCTTTTTCCCATGGTCCCGAAGTTCGAAGGGCTCGAGCTCGTCGCGCAGCCGGACCCGATCGGGATCATCACGGGCTGCAACGGCGACACGAAGGACGTGTATGCCGGCCAGCGCTTCACGCCGGAGGAATGCCGCGCGCGCCTCGAGCAGCGGCTCATCGAGCATGCCGAGCCGGTCCTGAAGTGCACCCCGGTTTTGAAGGGCCACACGTACCAGCTCGCGGCCGCAGTTAGTTTCGCCTACAACGTCGGAGCGGCCGCGTACTGCGGCAGCACGACGGCGAAGCGCTTCAACGGCGGCGATTGGAAGGGCGCATGCCGAGCGCTCAACGAGGCAGACAACGGCCGGCCGCAGTGGGTGACGGCCGGCGGCCGCGTGCTGCCGGGCCTGGTGAAACGGCGCGCTGAAGAGCGCGCATTGTGCGAGCGCGACCTATGACGACCACGAAGACCCATGAAACGCGGCGCACGCTGGCCGAGGACGTGTTCTACCCGGACCAGGAATCGCGCACCGAGTCGGCGACGTTCCGCGCGAGCAAGCGCGCGATGAAGGCGGCCGGCGGCTACGTCTGCGCGGTCTGCGGCGATGACCCGGCTGTCGAGTCGCACCACCGGTTCTTCGAGTGGGCGTTCTCACACGCGATCGACTGGAATTGGATCCGCGGCGTCGCGCTCAACCATGTCGACTCGACCTACAACCAACTGCTGTTGTGCGCGCTCCATCACCGGGGCAAGGACCACGGCCGGCATGAGGAAAGTGATCCGGTCTGGAGCGTGCAGGCGTTTCTGCTGCCGGGGTTCGTCTACTCGCCGGACGAGTTGAAGCAGATGCATGCGAAGGAGCCGAAATGATCGTCCTGAAACTTGCGTGGCCGTATCTGCTCGCCGCGCTGCTCGGCGCGGCGGCTGGGGCCACTGCCGAGCACCTGATCGGTGCACGGCAACTCGCCGACGAGAAGGCCGCGCGCGCCCGCGACGCGCAGCGGCATGCCGGCGAACTGACTGCGGTCTCGCAGGCGGCCCTCGCCGCAGAACAGCGCGCGATTGCTGTCCACGACGCAGCCGCCTCGCGGGTGGCCGCCGTCGACGTACAACTCACGAAGGAGCGAACCGACCATGAAACCGAAAATCGCAGCTTTCGTGCTGCTCTTGCCGCTGACACTGACCGGGTGCGTGTCGCCGTCCGGAACTGCACTGCAACCAGTGCCGACGGTGTGCCCAGAACTACCGGCGCCGCCGGCGTGGGCGATGGTGCCGCCGCCGTCGCAGACCTCGACCCAGCGGTTGCAGAACGCGCTTTCGCCGTCGCTGGCGACGACCAGCGCGAAATCGACAAACTGAAAGCGGTGCAGGAATATGTTTGTGCGATACGGCCTAGTACTTTAGGTTGTAAATAGTATTGCCTCGGCGGTAGACTCAAATCGGATGTGGGAAACATCCTCCGAGTGGGTAATCTCAACAATTCGAATATAACGAGGTCAAAATGAGGGCTTTTATTTGCGCGGTTCTTCTGGCACATCTTTCATTAGTTAGCGCACAAACTAATTTATCGTCTCCAGTATCTGTCGGAACATCTCTGATTCCTAATGCGTCACCGCCGATCAATACGACGGCATCGGTAACGAGTGGTTCGAATGTGATCACAGTAGCAAATGCCGCGGGGGTGGCAGTTGGCATGGGGATCTACGGAGGCTTCGTCAGCGAGTGCTCCACTGCTAACGCAGCTTATACCAATGCTTATGTCACGGCCGTTAATGGAAACTCGATAACAATGAGCTGCCCGTCTACGCAGACGAATTCATTGCCGGTTCAGTTTGGTCAGCAGCGAATCAGCACTGAATCCGCGATTCTGGCGAATAACTTGGGCACTTATTACGCAAAAATCGGAAGCGCATCAAACGGAAATTCGGCGGCTTGGTTAAATCAGGTTTCGACCGGTCAAGACTATCAGGCTACCTCGGCGCTGCAGGTTGTCGTTCCGCCGGGTGGCGGCTACGGTATTACAACAGCTGCACGCTCGTCGGATGCAACTGGGGGCGCGTCCGCGTTTCCTTTTCAGAGCATTCTTTATCTTGATTCCTGGCCGAACAATCACTATGGAGCCGAGAATACGTATCTTCAAGATAATCTCACTGCTGCTACTGATGGAAAGGCGCCGCATTTCCAAATGGAGCAATCGATTAATAGTCTGTGGACCCAGCAAGATGAGGACCCTTACACGATAAACAAGCCTGGGCAGACGATTTTACATCGATATGATTGTGGTACTGGTCAACAGTCACCTCCCTATCCCAATAACTGTACATCGGCAGTTGATATTGTTAAAAATGGCGCAAAATTGTTGAATGGGATCGTTGTTTCCAGTGATGCGCTTGATACTTCGGGTGGGTTTGGTAAGGTTTTGAGCATGCCGTTGAATAATGGGCTGATCTGGTTCTCGGCAGCGAATGCATACTCAGCGACTATTTCGTCAAAATCGCCTGGGATGCTTGACATCAACGTCCCAACCTCTGGCTCTGGTATCCGGTTGAATGGCTCTCTGCTGATTTCAGCGCAAGCACCGTCAATCAGCTCCGGGTTCGGATCTGGGGCGTCTGTCGTTGCAAGTAACGGAACTGCCGCATTTCGTATCAGCGTAGGGGCGTCGCCTGGAAGCGGAGGTACGTTGGGAATGCCTGAAGCGCCGAACGGCTGGGTGTGCGACGGAAGCGATCTGTCACAGATGAACTCGTCAGCGTTTTACTTTAGGCAAACAGCATTTACGAAAACCTCTGTAAGCATGGCGATGTACAACACGTCGGGTGTCCAGTCGAATCTTATTGCTGGTGATACTGTTGTGATGAAGTGCGTCGCGTTCTAAGCGAGCTGTGGCGCCATTTGGAGGGCTCCCGCGCTTGATGACGGGGTGTGGGAGACCCCCTGCGATCTGCTGCCGACGTGCTCGGCCGCGGTGACCGGCGCGCGGGCGAACTGGCAGAGTACGCTGACTGGGCCGCATCGCGGGCCAGCAGTGCGAGCGCGACTACGACGCGCTGACGGCGTCAAAGTAGGGGCGACGTGTCACTCGGGCGCGGGCTAATTGATCGGCTCGATGTAGAACCCGCGTGCTGTCAGGTCCATCGTGACGTCGCTGAATGAGTCGAAAATGTCGTATCCACATTCGACATACGTGGTCGTGGAATCGAAATTGAAATCCTCGATGTTTCGCTTCCAGGTGAGCGGCAAGTCGGTCGAGTGCCCCGGATCGAAGTGGGTGACGCTTAGGTACGGCGGACGAACGCCGCGAGGCGGATACTCCGTACGCAGTACGAGCTCGACGTTCACGATGACATGGTGTTCCGGGATGCGGTCCGCGTAACGCAGCAGGTACGCCCGCAGCGAATGGCCGTCCTTCCGGTCTTGCGCCGAGGCGAAACCGAACCAGTCGTCGTCGGAATCGCTGAATTCTTCCGCAATCGTGCGCATAGTCGCCTCCCGTGCGAGTGGCTTCAGGATGCCACAGCCGCCTCAAATCATCCCAGCGCGCGCGCGTTCCCTTCGGAGGAGATGGCGCAGCTTCTGAAAGTCCCCATTCCCGCCACTGAGCTGCCCGCGATCCGGGATGTTCTTGTCGACGTAGTCGAACCACTCTTGGATGTAGTCCAGCGATTTCCGAAGAGCGAGGATTTCAAGGATCAGCCATCGCACCTGTAGGTCGGTGTATTCCCGCCACAGGGCTCTAAGTTCGGCATCGCTTGGGGAGTCGAACTCAGGCAACTGGGGCTTCACCTTGAGGCTCCGGTCTCGTAGTGGCACGCGATTCCGGTCAATCCTCGTGCTTTCGATCGGCCTGGTTGTAGGCAGGTCCATGGCACCGATGCGGTCCTCTAGCCACGATTCGAGTTCACGTTCCGTGAGTTCGATAGGTGTGCGCTTCCAATCCTCACTCCCGAGGGTTCTGAACTCCCAGATGTACGCCCATTGCGGCTTGATCACGTTGCTACCACTGTATAAAAACACAGTGTATCGCGGGGTAAGATGGTCCCGTCAAGAATGAAAATTGGGGACGGTCTATGTGCACGAACTACGTCGCGCCAGGCGAAGATCCGGGGCTGAGCGAGCTGAAGATCAACAACTTCCGCGACCTGTATCGCTGGACGCCGTGGAAGCCCGAGATCTACGAGGATTATGACGCGCCGATCGTCGGCTACGTCGACGGGCAGTTCAAGCCGCTGATCGCCAATTTCGGCTTTGTGCCGCGTGCGATTCAGAAGGAGCGGATTGAAGCAGCGAAGGCGGCCGGCAAGAAGCCGGACATCATGCGCACGCTGATGAACGTGCGTGATGATAACGTGGGGAAGTCGCGGCTATTCGCTCCAACGTGGCGAGTCGGGGGCCGCTGCCTGATCCCGGCCAAGTACGTCGTCGAGCCGTCGTATCCGGATGCCTATCAAGGCAACGATGGAAAATGGGTGCTCGGGCCATGCGTGTGGCAGCGCATCGGCCTAATCGACCGGCCGACGATGTGCGTCGCCGGTATCTGGCAAACGCTGCGTCGGCGGGACGGCTCGGACGTTCATGCGATGGCGATGTTTACCGTCAACGCTGACGGCCACCAGCTGATGTCGCGCATGCACAGGCCGGCGGACGAAAAGCGGTCGGTCGTGATCCTGCGGCCGGACGACTGGGAGGAATGGCTGACGACATCGAACGTCGAGGCCGCGCGCGCGATGCTGCAGCTCTATCCGGCGGACGAAATGTACGCCGAGGCGAAGTGATTCAGCGTTACGCCAAATTTACGCCAAACTCGCCGATGAGGCTTGTCGTATAAGGCTGGGATGGGGTGTCGCTGGTCCCCCCGACAGGGATCGAGCCAAAGGGGCGTTAGTGGTGTAACGACGAAATTACACACCGTTTCTCACCGATTTGATGTCGAGAAGGTTAATCTGATCAATCTTGTCCCTGTGAATGACGATGGTCAGTTTAGCTGGATACTTGAATCGCATTTCACTGATTCTGAAGGTCCATAACATTATCTTCAAAAGATCCTCGTCGCTAATGTTCTTATGTCCCTTGATACGCGTAATTCCCGATCCGAAGATGGTGGTTGATACGCTTTGTTGAGCGTATATGTTGTTAACCTTGTCCCAAAATGTGATCAAAAATTCTAGGTATTCGGGCATCGTCAACAGCGCTTTATTGTTCTCGTCAAACTTGGAGAATGCTGTCAGCAGATAGTCCTTGTAGACGCAAACCGTTCCGACCTGATATTGCAGCTTCTTTCCCTGCTTTCGATCGTCATTTTTTCCGAGTAACTCGCTGCGATCAAATGCGTAATTTTCGATGTGACGATCCAGTTCGGAGACAGGGGCGTTCAAGTATTTTTTGATAAAAATGCCGTTGAGAGAGCCTTCCCCGATGATTACGTTGTCAACCTGGGTGTCGAAATATTCATTGAATGCGATCACCTTCAAGCCCGGTTGGTCGAAGATATCCCCCGTTTTTATCGTGACTTTGCTATCTTCGATTTTTATGTCGATGCTGTTCAGGCTATTCGACCAAATCCAGAGTGTCAGGTAAATTCCGAAAAGTAATGCTAGAAAAATCCAACCGTATAGTGACTTGTGATCACTTGGGATATTGACAAATAGTGCGAATAATGAGAGCGAGACACTAATGACGGACGTGATCTCAAGAAATTTCTTTCTAAGTCGCTTGTCAAAAAATTTAACTTTTGCCATTGGGTGGCCTGCGCTCTCTGTTTATTATTTTCTTAAACCTTGTACCAGTAGAAATCTGCGGCCAACTTGGTGTTGAGCATGAAGCCGCTGTGTTCTAGTGATTCTTTAATAAGGGCTTTTTTCATGGGAACGTGAAGCGTGGGCACATTGCTCATCGAATCCCGGAACACGGGTAAATTGTCCCAGAGGTTTTTAACCGCTTGCTTCAGCGAGCCGTTGTTCACAAGGCTCTCCTTCGTGTCGTACTCAGGATAAACGACGATTACCGGTAGCCCTTGGTCATTGATGCCGTAGTCGATCTCTTCCCTAAGGGCTCGCGAGTTTTTAGTGTTCGCGCTCAGGAACAGAACAATGTTCTTGGAATTTCGAATCCGCTCCCTGAGTCTTGGTTTTAATGTCACTTCCCAGTCGCTGCTGTCGCGGACGTTGTAAGTCTTGTTATGTGAGTCAACAAAGGGGAACGATGCGTCATTCCCCTTCCACGATCGCAGAAGATTGTAGTAGCAGAAGTCCTTCGTCGCATGAGCTCCTAACGCGCTAGCGCTGAACGGTTCAGCGACATAAAAGGCAGTGTAGTTCCCGTTTCGATACACCATGACCCCTCCAATGTGACCGGAATTTTCTGCAGTTTACACCCAATCTGCGTGGTATTTTTGACTGACTCGCGAAAACCAGAGTGGGAAAGAGGGAAGATGTCGGGCTTCCATTGGGAAGCCGGAGCTATGATCTTTGGGCGTAAGTTTTGGCGTAGTTTTTTGTGGGGTGCCTTAATGTGGTTGGGTACTGCATTACTTCGAAGGTAGCCGGTGAATGCTGCCCGCTTGAGCTCGTGGGCAACCATCCGACGATTGCTGGACACACTGAGTGTTATGCGAAGCTGCCTTCAAATCCGGTACACGGCGGGCAATCCGTGGCGAATGACGAGGCAGCACGCGCGATGGTGCAGCCTTATCCGGCTGACGAAATGATCGTGGGGCGGCCGTTCATGCGCTCACATTGATGTCGGCAGCTTCGGCGTCTTGTGTAGTTCGACCCAGTAGCCGTTGATGCGGTCTGGCTCGACGTCGAGCCGACGTAGCCAAGCTTCGGTCGCAACTTGAGAATTCAAAAGAGGCGCTGTGCTCGTCGCGGTTCCAGTCTGCAGGGTACCGATCTCGTCGGCAATGATCGGTCGCATTGCATTATTCAGCAGCACGTATGCGGCCGGAGGCTCGGGAGGGTGGCCCGGCTCGCCGGCAACACCCGTCTGCGGCGCGACGCCTGCCTGAATGATCAGGCCCCCGTTGTTGTAGGGCTGCTTGCGGAACCAGTCCGGCGGTAGGCCCAGTTTGTCCGCCCCCCCCAGCTTCTTCAGCAGGTCGGCGTTGACGGCCGTCAACCAATCCACCGTCTTGATGTGATCGGTGAGCCGACGGAGGTTCCGGCGCATCGGATCGCCGACATCCAGCCCGGGTCCGAACTTGCGCGCCCAGAAATATTCCGATGCCTCGTTCGGGCCCCGCTGCAGCAAAGAAAGGTTCGCGGCATATCCGGCGTGACCGTTGACCGCATCGAGCTCGCCGACGGCTTGCGCGAAGAGCGCCTCAAACACGCCTGGGCAGAGCGTTAGGAAGGCCTGCGGCACGGAGAACGTCACAACGTCCATGCCTCGGTTCAACGATGCTTGCCAGTCTTCGAGGCAGAACGTCGCGAATTCCATCGTGCCGGCCTCGTCCTTGTCTGCCGCATTGGAGACGGCCAGCGTGAACGGCGCATTTGCCGGGATGCCCGTGGACAACGAGGTGAGCGACGGCCCCTTTGATAGCTCCACCGGTTGCTTACCGTCCTGGTACAGCCATCGGAGCGGCGAGTCTTTCGACGGTTCGCGGCCGGCCGACTGTTCTGCGGCGTGCTGGTAGACCTGCAGCGCATCGATGTATCGCTCGTAGCAGGCGACAAGCGCCTTGCGTTTGGCCGGCGTATACCCGCCCGTGAAGTAGATCACGGCGCGCACGGCGAGGGCCGCGCCTACGATCGCGCGTTGGTGCTTCGGCTCGAACGCGCCAAACGGCAACGTCCCGACTCGGTTCGGGTCATTGGCCCACGCGATCAATTCGTCCTTCGTCATTGGCATGGTGTGTATCAGGGAAAAGCCGGGAATGGGGGGAGTGACGGGGGTATGAGCGGCGGGAACAGGCTTCCCGAGCGCGCATTGGAGCCGCCGCCGAGGATGCTCTCAAGGTCCGTTTGCGACTGCTTCGCCGATGAGCGCTGCGCCTCTTCGTCAGCGTCACCACAGCCGCAATCATCCGGGCTTATGCCGGCATACTTCGATTCGTCGCCTGCGATGTCCATGTACGCGGCTTCCTGTGTCTTCGAAAATGAGTCGGGTGGGAACTTCATTTCTACCACCTTTTTGATATTCGACTGTACAGGAGGAAGTGACGCGTCATTCACGATGACGACGTCCGGTCGTCGAATCCAAGGCTTGCTCTCTTCCTTATACGCATCCATGCCTCCTGGCCAATACTTCTGAATCCAAGCTGGAATCCACGGGTGCGGGGTCGACGGGTCGGACGCGCGCATGATTGGGGTTGGCGGCTCGTTCCGCATGTCATACGAGACTTCCGGAATGTAGGACGTCGTTTTGCCGGTCGCCACCTTCGACGCGAGGTTTTTTGCTCGTAGCCGCTGCGCGACGCACGATTGGCGGAGGAGCTTCGCGTCGCGGCTGAAAACGCCGATCGCCTTGCATCGACACAGCGCATCGCAGAGCACCGCAAGGTCTTCCGGGGACAGGTTGCCCTTGGTTATCCCGACCTGGGTGGTCATGCCGCTGCCGGCCCCCATGCTGCCCGATGCCGCGTTTGTCATACGTCGTTCGCCTGGCCGTTTTCGAAGTGGAGTGACGCCGCCTGATGGCTGCTTAGCCAGTCGGTGTGGCCATCCGCATCGGTTGTACCCTTGATAGTTTGGCCGTCGGCAGACGTGACGGTGTAGGGATGGTTCGCGAGGGGCGCGCGCGTCTTGTCGTCGACGAGCTGGAAGCGACCACGATAGGCACCGTCGGTTTGCGCGGTGGTCTGGGCGAGCACGCTTTTCCCCGTGCCGACGGAACCGCCCGCGCCGGACGTCGGCTCAACCGTTGCAGCGCCCTGAGACGCGATCAGTCGTGCGCCGCAGGCCGTTCTGTCACCATCGGTCGCCACGGCGCGGCCGCCGAACGTCATGCTTCGAACCCGGACGCCCACGATGGGATAGACGCCGCCACACTTCGGGCACGACACCATGTCACCTTCGAGGGCGAGGGGTTTACCGAAAACGATATTAGTCGACGTGCAGGCAATCACTCGGCCGCCGTGTGACGTCGTGTCGCCTTCTCGAATGAATGCTGAACCCATGCGTAATCCTCACAGGAAAAACTGAGCGGAATGTAGCATGCGCTGCACACGTCATTAGCCTGTCAGGATTGCGGGGTGGGGATCGGTGCGATGCCGGATCTGGCGCACTCGGGTGTATGACTACCGAAACGGGAGTGTGTTTTTCTGCCTTCGCATGCAGCGTCACTGTACGCATCCACAGCATTGACGAATGCCCAAACCCGCATCGCGCCGAGGGTCCGGGCCCTGTCAACCGTTTCTACGCACAGCGGAATCGGCCTTCGACTCCGGTAGGGGTCTAGTCGAACTTGTATCGGGCGCGGTGGCGGGCCAGGAAGGTTCTATTGCCCTTGGTTACCTTACGCAGCGCCCGATATCGGTCGAGCGCCAAGACCTGTTGGTCACGCTGGGACAGCTTCGGTCCTATCAATAGGCCGCCCTCCTGGTCAAACGAAATCAGGCCCTTGTCGAATAGCCGATCAATATGCGGAGCGAGCAGCAACCCGTTATCAGGATCGATCCGCTCGTCGTTCGTGCTGAGGCTCCAAGCGTGAATGTGTGAGGCGACGAGAAGGTCGGTGTTTGCAAGTCCAGTGAGCGAACACTGGCTGTCCCATCTCTTGAGCAGATCTGACCGAAATTTTCCTTGACCGACTCGGGCTTTCACGATCGCGTCACGTGTCGTCTTCGATACCTTCTTCCCGTTTCCGCCACCGGTTACCAGCGCGTCTTCGAAGCGTTCGATCATTTGCGATGACTCGAGCAGGTAGGCACCAGCATCTTGCGGCAAGTGCGCCATATAAATCTGCTTGAGCGTGCCCGTACTTGTGAACAGGGATGGTGACGTGTGCTCGTCAAACCGCGACATGAACTCGTCAGAGACTTCGTCACGAAGCACCGGGGTCTTCAGTTCGATCAGTTGGACATCGACACGGTACCCGCCGGCATTCCATTCGGAGAAGGAGCGACTTGGCGGCCTCGGGGCCGAGTACGCGTCCGCGGTCGCCTTGGCGATATGCGAAATGCGTTGGCTATGGCAACAGAAGATCAAGTCGCCGGCCTTGACCTTGGCGACGTTGTCCCAGTGTTCCAGGTGCTGTTCTTTACCCGATTGCGTGATCGTGTATTGCGGTGCCCAGAGGAAATTACCGCTTAGTACTTCATTGACGGTCAGCCCGACGTTTACCCAGTAGAACTCCATTGCCCCGTAGACCCGATTGTTGTGTTCGTGAGACGTTACCTCTCTTTAGTCGGAAGTGAAAGGGGCAGATCTGGGCGGGGGCGTCGACGCGTTACTGGCCTCTGGGGACAATTTCGGGGACAACTGCGGGGACAGAAGGGGAAGAGGTATCAAAGCGAATTTGATAATTCTATAAAAATCAATGATCTACTTCCCCTGCGTGCCCCTGCCTAACCCGCCTAATTGGGTTCGAGTCCCATCAGCCACCCCAACGAATTCAAGCAAAAAGCCCGGTTCATTGAACCGGGCTTTTTGCTTTCTGGCGTTCGGACACAGCCGCGGTGTGTTTTGGTCACGGCGTCTTTAACGAAGTGGCACGCCGTATTCAATGAATCAACCGCGATACCCTCTCGGCCTCGCGCTTCAAAAGACCGATAGCGCTAAAGCGCACTGCACGACAGCAGCATCAAGCGCATGAAAGCGGACACCCTATACGCAAGACAATCGAATGCCGTAGCGATGAATTCGACGGTTACGAAATCATCGTCGCGTTCGTGCAGCCGGCACCCGGCGGCATGTGGATGGTGAACGTTCGCGTTCGCACAAACGGAATCGAGTCGCCTCGTCGATATGACTTCGATGCCGAATATCAGACCGTCGGACGGAAGCGAGGCGGGCAGGAATCGAAATCGGGCGTGCGATCGTGCGTGGTATCGACCGATCGCACCGCTTGTCCGGCATCCCCGATGTGGAGACGGGCATGGCGACGAGACCGCGCGCGTACTGCATATCGCGTTTCCGTGTCGTTGCGACGACAACGTTCGTATCAATTTGCCCGCGACGCTTCCTTTCCGCCTAAGGTTCCCGCGCGCCGTGCCGTTATCTTGCCTGGACAGCCCTCGTGCCTCGAATGCTGATCCGTTTTCTTGCCTGCTCGCGCAAAACGCGAGCAGGCTTTTTTCGTTTACGGCTGCTCGCAATCGGCTGATTGGCGGAATCGAACAGGGGCTTGGCGCAAACCGACAAAGCGCAACAGTCTTACACGCGTGTAATGTATGACCTTCCTCGTGCCCTCATGCTTTGCAGGGCCGTTCGATCCCGACGACCGGAGAAGGTGTCGGGATTTTTTTTGCCGCGTGCCGACCTTCCGACGACGAGCCCCTGCGAAATGCATTCAGCAAAGCACGGTATATTTTGCGACGACACATGCCGATCGAGAGAACGAGCACGAGGAGTTGCTACCGATGCCGGACACCCGGACCACACTGCGCGCCGCGACGGCGCACGACGCGAACCACATTGCTCGCCTGCACACGCTGAGCTGGCAAACCGCTTATAGCCACATCCTTCCGGCCACCTATCTGTCCGACGAGGCGCCGACGGAGCATGCGATCCGGTGGCGCACGTATTTCGATCGCAACGCGCGCGACTGGGGCTTCGTGCTGATCGCCGAGTCGAATGGCGAGCCGGTCGGCTTCGTCAGTGCCGAGCGCCCCGTCGATCCGGCGCTGGGTGTGTTGCTTGACTGCCTGCACGTTCATCCGTCGCATCATGGCGGCGGCACGGGCAAGCGCATGATCGAAGCGGTTCGCGCATGGGCGCGGTCGATCGGCGTGGACAAGGTCCATCTGCAGGTGCTGGAGGGCAACGTGCGTGCGATCGGGTTCTACGAACACAACGGCTGGCAATTGGCCGGTGTCGAAACGAGCCGCATCGGCCGGACGGAAGTCGTCGACCGGATTTACGCGATCCAGGCTTGAACGCGTTGCCGGCGTCGGCGTGCCACGCACGCGCGTGCAGCCGCGGTCGGCCCGCTACGGCATCGCGGCCGGTGAAATCCGACCGGACTTCGCCATCATTCGCCGCAATACCGGACCAGCAAATCGGCTTCGGTCTCGTGGATTTCGACGGGCAAGATCGTCGCGCCGGCATAGGCGAGATAGCGCGCGCGATGCTGGCCGTTACGGAACGACGCGACGCCGATTTTCGACAGGCCGGGAATGCCGAGCAGCGTTCGCGTTCTCATCTCGCGAAACGTGATGAACGGCATGTCCGGAATCCGGTCCCGGTCCGGATCGAGGAATTCGCGAATGCCCGCGGCCTTGCCGGGTGCCCAATACTGAACCGACGGCAGCACATAGTCGGTGGTGTCGCGGTCGGCGCAGGTCAGCAGTTTCTTCAAGTCGACCGTCACGACCCGATGTCGAGAGTCGTCGGACGAAAATACCCGCTTGAGGTGCGTGTAGGCATAGGGCGCGTGCCCGGGAAGCTGGACGATCCAGACATCTACGCCGCCTTGTCGTGCGTGAGCGAGCGTCATTGATTTCCCCTGGTGGCGCAAGCGGCCCTCGTGATTCGAGTTTAGCAGCGCGGACGGCTGTACAGCAGTTCGATACCAAAAATAAGAAAATGGAGCGACTTACGGCTCAATCGACAAAAAGAATGGGAACGATCATGGGTTGACGGTCCATATCGACAGGTTGCGAGAATATCGCGATACTGCTAGCGAGAATGAAACCCTGCGCGAAATTCACGCAAGATTCACACGGTGTCGCGAAGCACGCCGGACATCGTGAAAAATGAGAGAGCGCATTGAGCGGAGAAGCCATGTCGTCGAAACTCGAGATCGAATATCTGGATTACTGCTTCACGGCGACGCTCGAAATCGCCGAGTCCGGCCGTACCGTCGTCGTCGACAGGCAGCTCGAATCCGAGGTGCGAAGCAAGACACTCGCGTGGATCGTATTCGATCGTTTTCTGGAGCGAAACGATTTCGCCGACGAGGCGGACGCGCGCGCCAATATCGTTGACTGGCTGGAGCGGCTTGCCGAACCGAGGTCCGTCGCATCGACCGCGATTGCGAAGGTGAGCGCGGGGGCAACCGGCGCGGTGGCGGCAGATTCGTCTGCAGCCGACATCGTCGGCGGCGCTGCTATTGAAATCGTCAGCAATCTCGACTGGATCGATCTGGTTGCCGACTGGTTTTCCAACGGCTCGTTGTAGCGACGAACTCGTATTTTCATGACGCAGATCATTGCGCGCAAGAAATCCCGCGCGAAAAAACGAGGCGGAAATCGCATCGTGCGAAAAAAATAGAATAATCCTGCTTTGACAATACTTGCGATTTACCGGAAGCTGCGCTTTTGGGCCTGAAAAAGCGACTTGATTAAAAAATAAAACGCCGGGATGAAAAGACGAACGCTGTCTCCCGGCTTTTCGTCGACGAGGCCGGCAAGCAGTGCGTCGCGCTTGAATCATGACGGTATTCGCCGGCACGCGAGCATGCCGGTTGCCGTCGCGTTGTCACTAAAGGGTGAGTTGCCGCACAGACCGCCGCGCGACCCGAGATCACAATTTGACCGGTTGACCGTTCTTCCCCGGCCCGGTCAACCATTTCCCCGCTCGCTCGCGCAGGAGCGGGGGCTTTTTGCCCCCCGACGCCGGAAAGTTGCGTCGGCGGAACCGGACAGGCGTTCGGCGGACTGCGCGACGGCACGCGTTCGCACGCCGACATCCGTTCGCCCGATCCGTACGAATTGCTTTCCTCGTGCCTGAGCGAACCCTCAGGCCCATCGCCGGTTTTTGCCGGCGATGCCTTGATCCCGGCAGCGCGCAACAACGCTGCCGGGATGTTTTTTGTCGCATGCGTGACGTCGCATCGCGCGCCGCTCAGCCCGCCTGCTCGACGCTGGTTTCCCATCCATCGTAATTGCCGCCGAGTGCGCGCACCTCGCGATTGAGCGCGATCGTATGGCGCGTGATATCGGCGAGGGCCATCGTCCCTTCGTGCGAAAACCGCACCGCCGACTTGCCGTCTTCGGTCGGCGCGACCGATTCGACCGGATAGCCTTTCGCTTCGGCCCAGTCCGCGAACTGGTGTGCGTCGCTCGGGTCGGGGAAGTACGCCCAGTGCATCACGCGCCGGCTCACGTCGGGGACGTCGCCTTGCTGCCGCAGCGCCTCCAGCGTGCGCATGTCGCGCATGATCTGCCAGTCGTCGTCGGTCGGGTAGAGCGTCTGCCAGTACGTCGTCTTGTCCGGGTCGTCCTGATGGGCGTACTGAAGCGCATAGGTCGTCTGGTCGGCCAGCGAGTCGACGATCTCCGCGGCCGCGGCTTCGTCGAACGGCACATAGAAAAGAAAATCGCGGTTGCCGTCGACGGTAATGCGGCCGACTTGCACGCCGTCTTTCGCGGCGATCGCGGCGTCGAGCAGATCCTCGATCTTGGCGAGATCGGCGAATTCGTCGCCGGTCGGCAGACCGTCGGGCGACGGATGCGCGAAGGGAACGCGCACGCTGAGCAGCGACGTGCGTGGATCGCCATCCGCGCTTTCCGCAAAGTCGTGGTTGAAGCTGATGAAAGCCTGATGGTCGCCCATTCTGGCAGGGAAGGTTCCCCAGGCGTCGCTCATGTGTTTCTCCCGTACACGATTGTCTGTTGACGGATGCAAAGCGTCCCAATGTATCATCGAAAATCGCGTTGGCCGGAGCCGCGCAGATGATCGCGGGCCGTGCACGCCGCGCAGGCGAGGTCCGGGCCGTTCGCAGCCCTTCGCATGCATGCGGGGGCGAAAAAACTCAAAGGAGATGCCGATGTCGACGTTCGCGGTGAATGGTGTCCGAATCGATCCGCGCAGCGCGCGCGTGACGCACGTGCGCTGGGCGGCCGTGAACCCGGTCGATCGCTCGTGGGCGGCGGCGCCCAGCGAGGCCCCGGTGGCGGACGTGGCGCGCGCACTCGCGTCCGGCAGCGATGTCCGCGCGATCTTCTCGGCATCGGACACTACTGCATTCGGGCCCAGGCTGAAGCGCGTGCTGTATCGCGATGCGTCCGAAGGCATCGAGCTCGACATCGATGCAACCAGCGAGTCGCGCACGTTGCGCGATCTGCCGCAAATCTGACTGCGAGCCGGTCCCCGAAACGCATCGCGCGAACGCGCCCATGACCATGCTCAGATCCGCCATCGCCTCGCTGGCATTCGCGCTTTGTTCGGCGCTTGCCGCCTGTCAGACCGCGTCCGGGCCGTCGCCCGTGCAACCGTCGCCGGAGACCGCATCGGCGACCGTCCCCGCGTCTTCGCCGCCGGCCGCGCCGATCCGCGGCATGGGCCTCGCGCCTCATCTGGCGGGGCAGAGCCACTGGGCCGTCGGGCAATGCACGACCAACGGCACGGTCAAGATATGCAATTGACCGACGTCGGCGCAATCGCGCGTGATTCGCGCAAACGTGACCGGAATCCCGGCATGTCGCCCGCGTCGCTGGCGCGGCGGCCGTCGACACGGGCCAGCGTGCAATGAACATACGCGAAACGACGGATTCCGGCTGGCACGTCGATCCCGTCGCGGGAACGGTCACCGGCTCGTTGCCGATCACGCTGGCAGTCGACGGCCGAAGCCTGAAAAGCAGGGCGATCGCGTGCGCGGGGCTGGCTGCGGCGAGCCTGTGCGGTTATGTGGCCGCCCCGACGCTCTGGCCGGTGGGGGCGCTGGCCGCGCTGCTGGGGCTGTCCAGCGCCGCGTTGTTCGTCTCGTCGCGGCGCAAGATGGCGCTGCAGATCGACGAGACGGGCTTCCGGCTGATCGGTTCCGCCCGCGAAAAGCCTGTCACGCGGTGGCGTGACGTCACGGAATTCCGGATCGTCCGCGTCGCCGGTCATCATTACATCGGCTATCAGTTCTCCGTTCATTCGTCGCGCACGAAGGTGCCGGGTGGCGTGATGCTGCCGATCGCCCGGTTCGTCGATCTTCCGCTCGACGCGGTGGCCGAGTTGCTGGAGGCCTGCCGCCGCCGGTTCGGCGAGCCGGACGAGCAGGCTGCGCGAACCGGCTGAAGAGGCCGGGGGGGCGCCCGGTGCACCCGGTGGCTCAGCCGAACAAAAAATTCCGTATGTCGTGTCGATTTCCGCGGGAGTCGTCCGTCGTAGCATCGGAGGCGTGCGCATCGCGCGTCCGTCCCGATTTTCGATACGACAACCGACTGAAGGAGCGACACCATGTCCACGCCCGTCAAGCCGATCCCGGAAGGGATGCGCACGCTGACCCCGCATCTGATCTGTGCGGGCGCGGCCGCAGCCATCGACTTCTACAAGCGCGCATTCGGCGCGACCGAACAGTTTCGCCTCGCGATGCCCGACGGCCGGCTCGCGCATGCGTGCCTTGCGATCGGCGATTCGACGCTGATGCTGGTGGATGAAATGCCCGAGCACGGTGCGCTGGGCCCGAAGGCGCTGAAAGGCACGCCCGTCTGTCTGCATCTGTACGTGCCGGACACCGATGCAGCGATCGCGAAGGCGGTCGAGGCCGGTGCGACGATCACGATTCCCGCCGCCGACATGTTCTGGGGCGATCGTTACGGGCAGGTCGAGGATCCGTTCGGGCATCGCTGGTCGCTGGCGACGCATCAGCGCGACCTGACGCCCGAGCAGATCGCGGACGCAATGGCTAGTGCGCCGCCTTGCGGAAGCTGAACCGACGTCCCGGCACGACCGCGGCCGAGCGACGGCGCGGCAGCCGGATTGCGCCGCGCCGGCCCGGCTCGTTCGCGGTCATGCGCCGGTCGTCTTGCCGCGCTGCTTGTGTTCGTACATCCGGCGATCGGCCGATGCGAGCAGGTCGGCGACGGTGCGATGGCGTGCGAGATCGTACGCAACGTGTCCGACGCTGAAACGGATCGCGTAGCCGCGAGCATCGGCGGCATTGCGCTGCGCGAGCGCCTGCGTCACGCGTTCGACGGGCTCGGCGACGTCGGCCGGATCGGTGGCGCTCAACAGCGCGACGAACTCGTCGCCGCCGAGTCGCGCGATGACGTCGCTGTCGCGCAGCGCGTCCGTCAACGTTTCGGCGAACGCCTTCAGCGCGCGATCGCCTTCGGCATGGCCGAAGCGATCGTTGATCGCCTTGAAATCGTTCAGGTCGAAGAACAGCAGCACGGCGTGACGGCCGACGCGATCGCACAGGCTCAGCACATGGCGGGCGAGAATCTCGAAGCCGCGCCGGTTCGTCAACTGGGTGAGCTCGTCGGTGGTCGCGAAATGCAGTGCGGCGATCTCGCGCTCGGTCATGTGGGCGAGATCGCCGAGGAGTGCGAGCTCGTCGGGTTCGAGCGAGCGGGGCCGCGTGTCGATCAGGCATAGCGTGCCGATGGGGGCGCCGTTCGGTGCGGTGAGCGGCCGGCCCGCGTAGAAGCGGATGCCGGGCATGCCGGTGACGAGGGGGTTGTCGTGGAAGCGATCGTCGTTCAGTGCATCCTGGATCACCATCGTATCGCCCGCGAGCAGGGCGTGCGCGCAGAACGACACGTCGCGCGGCGTCTGCGTGGCGTCGAGTCCCGCATGACTCTTGAACCACTGGCGATTCTCGTCGACGAGGCTGACGAGGGCGATCGGTACGTCGAACAGCCGTCGCGCGAGACGCGTCAGGCGGTCGAAGCGTTCTTCGGGCGGTGTATCGAGGATCGAGAGCGAACGAAGCGTATCGAGCCGGGCCGCCTCGTCGGTCGGTTTCGGTGCGATTTGCATGGGCCTTGTGCCTTGTTCCGGCCGTCGGGCCGGTCATGGGTCGTACGTCGAGCAAGTATCGCGCATTCCTCGATGCATCGCCACGCTGCCCGTCTTGCGGCTGCGGCGGCCGGCCGCGTGAGTGCCGGCGAAGATGCAGTGAGAAGCGGGTGTCATCGGCCCGTGTTTCGTTCCGACACCGAGTCCCACAAGCGATACCTCAAGGTGCGCGTCGCGATGCCGTAAACAGGACGAGTCCAATCGTTCATCGCATCCCATCGCACCATGGTTCGAATTCTGTACGCGGGCTATCTCGCGTTTGCGCTGTATCTCCTTTACCCGCTGGTTCAGAACACGCTGGTGTTCAGCACCGATTGCGTGCGCAGCGTGCTGCCGATGGACGAGCACGGCTTGCCGGCGAATTCGGCGAGCGATGCGGACGGGCACGCGAACCGCTGCGTGTCGGGCGCGCATGCCGGCGCAGCGACCGGGCGGGTGCCCGAAATCCATTGAACGTGGCGGCGTCGTGCGTGATGGGCGCTTCCCGAGCCGGCATGCTGGCCATCTGGCCGAATTGAACATCGCGCGATGCTCGCCGATCATCTGTCACGCGGCGACAAAAATGCGAACGGTCGAGCGCCGGACGAACGCGCGTGTCGCGCGTCAGTAGCTGGAGCGGTACGGCGTGCCCTGGTCGAAGCGGCTTTGCCAGTGCGTGAGGTAGCGCGACGCGAGTTGCGGATTGTTCCAGACCACGACGACGTTCTCGGAATTGCGGCTGGCCGCCGACGCACTGTAGTTGAACGAACCCGTTTCGACGTGCTCGGCGTCGATCACGAGGTACTTGTCGTGATGGATCGCATAGGCGTCGATCGTGCGCGTCGGGATGCCCGCGTTGACGAGCAGGTTCAGCGCCTGCTTGCTGCTCTTCGCGCGGTTGCCCTTGTCGTCGACGACCACCGCGACATTCACGCCGCGGCGCTTGGCGGCAAGCAGTGCGCGCGCGACGGGCGGCGACGTGAACGAGTAGGCGGCGACCCGGATCGAGCTGCGCGCCGCCCCGATCGCTTTCAGCACGAGCGCTTCGGCGCCGCCGTCGGGCGAGAACGCCGATTCGACGACCTGCGTCGCGGGTGCTTCGTGAGTGGGGGCCGGCAACCATCGCGACACGAGATCGATCGCTTGCTGGAGCAGCGATTCGCTTTGCGTCTTGCCGAAGGCGGCGAAGGGTGTGGCGAGCAGGGAAGCGGCGAGACAGGCGGCAGCGAGGCGGTTGCGCGACAACATCTTGGACAGCGAATAATTTCGAGACAGCGGGCCGTGAGTGTAACGCACGCGTGGCGGCCCGGTCACGTGCGGATGCGAAGCGAGGGGCCGCGCGGTGATCGGCAGGGGCGGTGAGGGTGACGCGAAGTTGCGTTGTGCAACTCGTGTATGCGCGCGGGGCGGTTAACGGACAGTGGTCAACGGACAGCGGACAGCGCCGGCGATGGTATGCGATTGCATTCGCCGTTGCAGGATACGCGTGTGCGAACAATGCGTGCCCTCGGTCGAGCGGGCTCGGCCCCCATGCGGCCTGTCGCCGAAGCGTGCGTGCAATGGGCGCGTCTGACGGACATCCGCGCGCAATGCATCGTCAATCCGTGGCGGCAGACGCGCCGGCCTCGTCGGGCGCGATCCATCCTGGTCCAGGCTCGGGCTGCACGTCGTGCGCGTCGAGCGGCTCGCCACAGGCCGAGCACACGGTCACCGCGTGCATCAGCTGGCCGCAGGTCCGGTGTCGCAATTGCACCGGCGGCCCCTGGCCATCGTCCTTCCAGCGATCGCCCCAGGCCATCAGCGCGAGTAGCGCCGGGTAGAGGTCGCGGCCTTTTTCCGTCAGCCGGTATTCGAAGCGCGGCGGGCGTTCCTGATACGCGCGCTTGACGAGCACGCCTTCGTCGACGAGCCGCGCCAGCCGTTCGGCCAGCACGTGGCGCGTCACGCCAAGCTGGGCCTGGAATGCATCGAAGCGGCGGCAGCCGAGGAAGGCGTTGCGCAGGATCAGCATGGTCCAGCGGTCGCCGAGCACGGCGAGCGTGCGCGCGACCGAACAGTTCAGCGTGCCGATGTCATCCCATTTCATCGTCGAGTCTCTTGCCTCTTGCGGCGGTCTTGCGGCGGTTCAGCGACATAGCGGGTTCGATTATAGAACCCGCCTTCGGTCGCAATGGGCGCAGCCGCGTTGACAACGACCGGTGTCGCTGCCAATAATGAGTTCCAATTTAGAACTTACTCGCGCGGCGACGCGCTTTCAACCCGGAGACAACCCGATGAATCCGCTTTCCCTGTCTGGCCTGGATCTGCTGCGTGCCGCCGCGTCGGGCGACGCGCCGCTTGCGTCGATTTCAGAGACGATCCCGATGCGTCCGCTCGACGTCGAGCTCGGCTACGTGAAGTTTTCGGCGCGGGCGGACGGCCGCCACCTGAATCCGCTGGGCGGCGTGCACGGCGGGTTCGCCGCGACGGTGCTCGATTCGGTCACCGGGTGCGCGGTGCATTCGATGCTCGACGCGGGCGTCGGTTACGGCACCGTCGATCTGCACGTGAAGATGCTGCGGCCCGTGCCGCGCGACGTCGACCTGATCGCGGAAGGGCGCGTGATTCATCTGTCGCGTTCGCTGGGCGTCGCGGAGGGCACGCTGAAGACGCCGGACGACAAGATCGTCGCGCATGCGTCCGCGACCTGCTTCATCCAGCGGCCGCAGTGACGGCAGGCGGCCGCACCGTCGTCCGGGCAGCAGGCGCGTAAGCGCGCCGGGCCGCCCAAAAGCCGCTTGTAAGCGTGCGCGGCGCCCGCCTGAAGCAACCGCTTCGATGTGATAGCGTTCCTGCTTTCCACCGACGCGACAGGAACAGCATGGAATACCGCACACTCGGCGATTCGGGCATCGAGGTCAGCCTGATCGGTCTCGGCACGATGACGTGGGGCGAGCAGAATTCGGAGCGCGACGCGCACGAGCAGATCGACTATGCGCTCGGGCAGGGCGTGACGCTGATCGACGCCGCGGAGATGTATCCGGTGCCGCCGAAGCCCGACACGCAGGGCCGCACCGAGCAATACATCGGCACCTGGATCGCGCAGCATCGCGCGCAGCGCGATCGCATCGTGCTCGCGACGAAGATCGCGGGGCCGGCGCGGCAGCCGCACAATCCGCGCCACATTCGCGGCGAGGGCAACCAGTTCGACCGCAAGAACCTGACCGAAGCGCTCGACGGCAGCCTCAAGCGCCTGCAGACCGACTACGTCGATCTCTACCAACTGCACTGGCCCGATCGCAGCACGACCACGTTCGGCCGTCCCGCGTATCCGTGGGTCGACGACGCGTACACGGTGCCGATCGAGGAAACGCTCGGCGTGCTCGCGGAATTCGTGAAGGCCGGCAAGGTGCGCGCGATCGGCGTGTCGAACGAAACGCCGTGGGGTGTCGCGCAGTTCCTGCGCGCGGCCGAGCGGCTCGGGCTGCCGCGCATCGCGAGCATCCAGAATCCGTACAGCCTGCTGAACCGCACGTTCGAAAACGGGCTGTCGGAATTCACGCATCGCGACGGCGTCGGCCTGCTCGCGTATTCGCCGCTCGCGTTCGGCTGGCTGTCCGGCAAGTACGAGAACGGCGCGCGTCCGGCCGGCGCGCGCATCACGCTGTTCGAACGCTTCCAGCGCTACAGCAAGCCGCAGGCCGTCGAGGCGACGTCGCGTTACGTCGCGCTCGCGCGGCGTCACGGGCTGTCGCCCGCGCAACTGGCGCTCGCGTTCGTCAACAGCCGCCCGTTCGTGCGCAGCAATCTGGTCGGCGCGACGTCGCTCGAGCAGTTGAAGGAGAACATCGGCAGCATCGACGTGACGCTGTCCGACGAGATCCTCGCCGAGATCGACGCGTTGCACGAACGGCAGCCGAATCCGGCGCCGTAAACGGCGCGCGGCCCGCGCGGCAGCGATGCCGCGACGGGCCGTGTCGGCGGCGCATGGCTGCGCCGCCGTTTCTCGCGTCAGCGCATCTTCAGCCGCGTGCGCGCGACGAACAGCGCGGCGAGGCTCAGCAGCGCGCACCCGATCAGATAGAGCGCCGGCGACAGCCGGTTGCCGGTCGCGCTGATCAGCCAGGTGATGACGAACGGCGCGAAGCCGCCGAACAGCGTGACGCCGGTGTTGTAGCTGACCGCGAGCCCGGTGGCGCGTGTCTGCGACGGGAACAGTTCGGCCATCAGCGCCGGCAGCGCGCCGCAATACATCGCCTTCAGCGCGCCGATCCACACCAGTGCGGCGAGCATCGTCGCGAACGACGCGTGGCGCGTGAGCCATGCGAACGTCGGCCACACGGTCACGAGCATCAGCACGGCGGCGACCGCCATCATGCGGATCCGCCCGGTGCGGTCGGACAGGTGGCCGACGACCGGCGTGACGAGCGTCAGCACGAAGCCGGTCGCGAGCGTCGCCGCGAATCCCGTCGAGGCCGGCAGCCCGAGCTGCTTGATCGCGTAGGTCGGCATGTACAGGATCATGTAGTTGATCGCGGTCGAGATCACGAGCGCGCCGATCGACAGCAGCAGCCGCAACTTCTGGTGCGCGAACAGCTCGCGCACCGGCGCGTCGGAGCGCGCCTGCGTCTTGAATTCGACGCCTTCGTCGACGTAGCGGCGGATGTACAGCCCGACCGGGCCGATCGCGAGGCCGAACAGGAACGGCACGCGCCAGCCCCAGCTTTCGAGTTGCGCGGAGCTCAGCGTGGCCGTCAGCAGCGCGCCGAAGCCCGACGCGAGCAACGTCGCGAGGCCCTGGCTCGCGAACTGCCAGCTCGACATGAAGCCGCGCCGTTGCGGCGCATGTTCGACGAGAAACGCGGTCGAACTCGCGAATTCGCCGCCCGCGGAAAAGCCCTGCATCAGTCGCGACAGCATGATCCCGAGCGGCGCGAGAATGCCGATCGATGCGTAGGTCGGCATCAGCGCGATCAGCAGCGTGCCGGCCATCATCATCGCGATCGACAGCAGCAGCGACGCCTTGCGGCCCGCGCGGTCCGCGTACGCGCCGAGCACGAAGCCGCCGATCGGCCGGATCAGGTAGGACAGCCCGAACGTACCGAGCGTCAGCATCAGCGACGTCGCTTCGCTCGTGGCGGGGAAGAACAGCTTGGCGATCGTGACCGCGAAGAAGCCGTAGACGATCAGGTCGAACCATTCGAGCGCGTTGCCGATCGACGCCGCGAAGATGATGCGGCGGATCTTCGCGGCGCTGGGGCGCGCGGCGTCCTGCGAGGTCAGGGTGGTCGTATTCATCGTGTGTGCAGTCCCGTGAAAGGGGCGAAGCGCGTTACAGGGCGGCGCCGGCCGCGGCGGCTGCCGCGCGGCGAACGGGCGGCGCGTCGTCGCCGAGATCCCAGAAGAGGCCGGCCATCATCTGCAGCCCCTCGCTGACGACGCTCGCGAGCAGATGCTCGTCGGGCGCGTGCTGCGAGCACGCCGGGTACGAGTGCGGCACCCACAGCGTCGGTAGCCCGAGCGTGTCGGCAAACACCTCGTTCGGCAGCGTGCCGCCGAGATTCGGCAGGATCGCCGGCTTTTTGCCGGTGGTGCGCGCGAGCGACGCGACGGCCCAGCGGACCCACGGATCGTCCGGCGGCACGCGCGTCGCCGGTGCGCCGCGTTCGACGTCGATCTCGATGTCGGCGAAGCCGTGCGCATCGAGATGCGCGCGCAGATGCGCATGCAGCGCTTCCCAGTCGGTGCCGACGACGAAGCGCAACTGGCAGTGCGCATACGCGGCGGGCGGGATCGCGTTGACGGGATGCTCCGGGTTGCCGGCCTTGAACGCGAGAATCTCGAACGTGTTCCAGCCGAATACGCGCTCGGCCGCGGACAGGCCGGGCTCGCCCCAGTCGGCGTCGAGCGTCGGATCGCCGGGGCCGCCGCCGACAGTGAGATCGGCGAGCGCGTCGCGCACGGCAGCCGGGATCGGCGGCGGGCGCAGCCCCGCGACGCGAATCGCGCCGCGCGCGTCGACGAGGCTCGCGAGCGCATGCGCGAGCACGACCGCCGGATTGCGCAGCAGTCCGCCCCAGTTGCCGGAGTGATGTGCGCCGTCGCGGGCGTGCAGGCTCAGCTTGAAGTTGACCGCGCCGCGCGAGCCGAGGAATACCGTCGGGCGCGCGGCGGCGATGCGCGGGCCGTCGGACGCGATCAGCACGTCGGCCGCGAGCGCGTCGCGTTCCCGGCGGCACAGCGCGTCGAGGCCCGGCGACCCGGTTTCCTCGCCCATCTCGATCAGCAGCTTCGCGTTGAAGCCGAGCCGGCCGCCGCGCGCATCGAGCACGCTCGCCAGCGCGGCCAGGTTGATCGAGTGCTGGCCCTTGTTGTCGGCGCTGCCGCGGCCGTACCAGCGGTCGCCGTCGGCCGTCAGCGTCCACGGCGACAGCGGCGCGCGCCACTGCGCGTCGTAGCCGCGCACGACGTCGCCGTGGCCGTAGATCAGCACGGTCGGCAGCGCGTCGTCTTCGTGGCGCGACGCGAGCAGGAACGGGCCGCCGCCGTCGACCGGGTTGTCGACGATCCGCGACGCGAAGCCGAGGCGGGCGGCCTCGGGCGCGATCTCGTCGGTCAGGTAGGCGCGCAGCGCGGCGCCGCTGCCGCTTTCCTGGCTTTCGGTGCGCAGGCCGACGCGGCGGCTCAGGGTCGTGAAGAATGCACCGGATTCGAACTGGTTCAGTGCGTGCTGGATGGCGGCGGTACGGCTCAAATCGTGTCTCCTCCGAGGGTTCGCTGCGCGCGGGCCGCGTACGCAACGTGAAGTGCGATCGATTCTAGAAAGCCGGTTTTTTTGTCACAATGATCGAATTTCGAACCTTTCTTTGCCGAAAAGGCAAAGCAGCGCGACCGGATGCGGCGCGGAGACAGAACGATGGCGGCTTTCCTGCATGGTCTGGCGTTGCGATATTTCGTCGAGGTGGCGCGTACCGGCTCGATCAGCGACGCGTCCGCGCGGCTGCACGTGGCCGTGTCGGCGATCAGCCGTCAGATCGCGAAGCTGGAGAGCGAGCTCGGCGCGCCGCTGTTCGAGCGGCGACCGCGCGGGATGGCGCTGTCGGAGGCCGGCGAGCGGCTGCTGGCGTTCGCGCAGCGCAGCCTGCTGGAGGCCGAGCACGTGATGAAGGACATCGGCGGGCTCGACGCGCTGCACGGCAGCCTGCTGAAGATCGCGTGCTCGGAGGGGTTCGCGATCGATTTCCTGCCCGGCGTGCTCGCGAGCTTCAAGGCGCGCCACCCGGGCGTCGATTTCATCGTGTGGGTCGTGTCGCCGGCGGACGCGACCCGGCGCGTGCGCGACGGCGATGCGGACATCGCATTGACCTTCAGCCTCGCGCCGGAGAAGGGCGTGCGCGTCGACCACACCGAGCGCGCGCCGGTCTTTGCGCTGGTCCGGCACGATCATCCGCTCGCGGCGCGCGACGCGGTGTCGCTCGCCGACGTCGCGCGGCACGCGCACGTGCTGCCCGAGGCCGGCACGACGGTACGCCAGTTGATCGACATCGCGTGCGCGCTCGATGGGTTGCTGCTCGAGCCCGAACTGACGAGCAACAATACCGCGGCGATGTACGGCTACGCGCGGCGCACGGGCGCGGTGATGTTCACCGGGCTGTTGTCGGTGCGCGATCGCTCCGATGCGGACGGCTTCGTCGTCGTGCCCGTGACGAACCCGCAATTGCGCGAACGCAGCATCCAGGTGCAGACGATGGCGGGGCGCGATCTGCCCGCGTCGGTGCGCGCGTTCCGCGATCATCTGATCGACGCGATGCAGGCCGCCTCGCCGCCGCCGACTGCCGCACGACGCCCGGGACGCCGGCCCGTGAGATAATCGTCAATCCGCCTTCCGTGCCCGTGCGGCTCCCCGAGCCGTATCGCCCCTGTTCGACGCCAAATTGAAGAACCTGATTGTCACCCTCGATCGCGCCGGCGAGTTCGACGAGATCATCGACGTGCGCACGCCGCTCGAGTTCGCCGAGGACCATATCCCCGGCGCGCTGAACGCGCCTGTGCTCAGCAACGAAGAGCGCGTGCTCGTCGGCACGATGTACCGCCAGGTATCGCCGTACGAGGCGACGCGCGTGGGCGCGGCGATCGTCGCGCGCAACATCGCGCGCCATCTCGATACGACGTTCGCCGACCGGCCGCGCAACTGGCGGCCGCTGATCTATTGCTGGCGCGGCGGCAAGCGCTCGGGTTCGATGACGACCTGGTTCAATCTGATCGGCTGGAAGGCGCGCCAGCTCGACGGCGGCTACAAGGCGTACCGCCAGTCGGTGTGCGCTACGCTCGACTCGCTGCCGACGCGCTTTCGCTACATCGCGCTCGTCGGCCATACGGGCTGCGGCAAGACGCGCCTGCTGAACGCGCTGCGCGACGTGGGCGCGCAGACACTCGATCTCGAAGCGCTCGCATGCCATCGCGGCTCGCTGCTCGGCGCGCTGCCGGGCAAGCCGCAGCCGGCGCAAAAGGGGTTCGATTCGGGGCTCGTCGAGACGCTCGGACGTTTCGACCCCGAATGGCCGGTGTTCGTCGAGTCGGAAAGCCGCAGGATCGGCCTCGTGCAGTTGCCGATCGCGCTGGTCGACGCGTTTCACGCGGGGCCGTGGGTCCAGGTCGAAGCGGCCCACGACGAGCGGATCGCGTTCCTGCTCGACGATTACGCGCATCTGTTCGACGAACCCGATGCGTTCAAGGCGCAGCTTCATCGGCTGATCGGCCTGCACAGCCGCGAAGAGGTGACGCGCTGGAAAGGGCTGATCGATGCCGGCGCGCGGGCCGATTTGTTCGCCGAACTGATCGACAAGCATTACGATCCCGCCTATGCGCGCACTTACCGCGCGACGTACAACAAGCCGAACCGGGCGCTGACGTTCACGTTCCGGCCCAACGCAGCCGACGTGCGCGATCAGGCGCGCAGGCTGCTGGCCGAACTCGCGCGAGCCGGACTGCCCGCATCGGCTGCGCTTGCCGCCGGCGCGACATCCGAAACCGACAAAGACCAATCGACGACGACACGATGACGACCACACGCACCCAACCCACACCGGCGCTCGGCTGGATGACCTTCCTGCTGATCGCGGTCGCAGGCCTGTTCTATGTGAAATGGTTCCCGTACTACAACAAGGCGTTCGTTGCCGCCGAGCACCATTCGATCGGGCAGTCGATCCTGATGGGCACGTCCGCGGCCGCACCCGAACCGTCGCTGAAGGCGGCGCTCGACTATGCGTGGGCGTACGGCAAGGCGATCTGGCAGGCGATGGTGCTCGGCCTGCTGCTCGGCTCGGCCGTGCAGGCGCTGCTGCCTGCGCACTGGGTGGCGCGCGTGCTCGGCCGCACGGGATTCGGCAGCGTCGCCGCGGGCGGGCTGCTGTCGCTGCCCGGGATGATGTGCACGTGCTGCGCGGCGCCGGTGGTGGCGGGCCTGCGTGCGCGCCATGCGTCGCCGGGCGGCGCGGTCGCGTTCTGGCTCGGCAATACGGTGCTGAACCCGGCGGCGCTGGTGTTCATGGGCTTCGTGCTCGGCTGGCACTGGAGCGCGCTGCGCGTCGTGCTCGGCATCGCGATGGTGTTCGGGATCGGCTATCTGCTGAACCGCATCGCGCGTCCCGAAGACCGCGGCATCGACGATGCGCAGCTCGCCGCGCTGGCGGCCGAGCAAGCCGCGGCCGGCAATCCGTTCGTCCGCTGGATGAAACTGCTCGCGCGCATGGCCGTGCGGCTCGTGCCCGAATACATCGTGCTCGTGCTGCTGCTCGGCGCCGCGCGCGCATGGCTGTTCCCGCATATCGGCCCGGACATCGGCAATCATCTCGGCTGGATCGTCGCGTTCGCGGTCGCGGGCATGCTGTTCGTGATTCCGACGGCCGGCGAGGTGCCGATCATCCAGGCGATGCTGTCGCTCGGCATGGGTGTCGGCCCGGCCGCCGCGCTGCTGATGACGCTGCCGCCGATCAGCGTGCCGTCGCTCGCGATGCTCGCGCGGTCGTTCAAGCCCTACATGCTGGCGATCGTCGCGGCGCTCGTCGTCGTGTTCGGGATCGCGAGCGGCTTGCTCGCGATCGCGTTCGGGTTCTGACGCACGCAAACGGCGCGCCCGTCGCGCGCCATCGCCGTATTCATCCGGCGCCGCCGCTTCACGTGTGCGGCGCCTTTTACAAGAAGCAAACAGGAAAACGCATGACCCAACCGAAGATCCATCCTCGACTCGAAAAGGCGCTGACGCGCGGCGATCTCGCGATCCGCCAGGCCAATTCCGCGCGGGCGACTGCCGTGCTGCAGGCACTCGGCACGATGATCATCGAGGCCTCCGCAACGATCGGTGTCGAGGCCAGCATCGACATTCCGCAAGGCGATCGGATTTACGATCCCGTCAACGGCCTCTGGCCGCAGAAGATGCTGGTGTCGTTCGACGGCCCGGTGGACGAAGCCGACAAGGAAGAGCTGCGCACGGTCTATCTGCTGGCCGACGATCCCGGCACGCAGTTCCGCGTCGAATGGCATCGCGCGGACGGCAAGCTCGGTCGCCAGGAAGGCGGACCGCTCGCGACCGTCGCGTTCCTGACCGACGTCGAGATTCCGTGGAGCGACGACGACGAGTAACGTCGTCGCATGAAGCCGGCGGCCGGTGCGCCGGCCGTCAGCGCATCATCCGCCGCCGGAACAGCCACGCGGACAGCAGGAACCCGCCGACCGCATAGCCGGCGAGCACCGCGACGTGCAACGCGATGTCGGTCGCCGGCCGGCCGAGCATCGCAGGGCGGATCAACTCGACCGCGTTCGCGAGCGGCAGCGCCTGGGCCGCGTGCTGCGCGAGCGGCGGCAACTGCGCGATCGGGAAGAACACGCCCGAGAGCAGCAGCATCGGCGTCAGCACGAGCGTCTGATAGAACATGAAGAAATCGTACGACGGTGCGAGCGCCGTGACGATCATCGCGATGCTCGCGAACGCGAGGCCGGCCAGCGCGATCACGGGCAGCACCGCGAGCATCGACGGAAACTGCGCGTAGCCGAGCCCGCCCGCGACGAGCATGATCGCGCCGCCCGACAACATCGCCTTGCTGGCCGCCCAGACGATCTCGCCGAGCACGATGTCGCCGAGTGCGAGCGGCGTATGCATGATCGCTTCCCACGTGCGCTGCACGTGCATCCGCGAGAAACCCGAATACATCGATTCGAAGCTCGCGGACATCATCACGCTCGAGCCGACCGTGCCGGCCGCGAGGAACGCGATGTACGACACGCCGTCGACGTGGCCGAGCATCAGGCCGAGCCCGAAACCCAGCCCGAACAGATAGATCATCGGATCGGCGAGATTGCCGAACATCGACGCGAGCGCGAGCTTGCGCCACACGAGATAGTTGCGCCGCCACACGGCGATCCAGTTGCTGGCGTTCGCCGGCATCGCTATCGCGAAGCGCGATTCGCGCGGCGGGGCCGACGGCGTGGTGGCGGAATAGTGACGGACGTCCATGGTCGATCAATCCTGCATCTCGCGGCCCGTGAGCCGCAGGAACACATCCTCCAGATTGGCCGGGCGATGCAGATAGCGCAGCCCCGGACGGCCCTTGATTCGTGCGCTGACCGGTTCGGGGTCGGTCACATAGCAGAATAGCGTCTCGCCGCTGATCTCGGTGTGCTTCGCGAATGCGGACAACTCGTCGCGCAGCGCGGCCGGATCGGGCCCGTAGATCTCGATCACGTCGCAACCGATTTCCGATTCGATCAGCGCGTGCGGCGCACCTTCGGCGATCTTGCGGCCTTCCTCGATCACGCACAGCCGATCGCACAGGCGCTCGGCTTCCTCCATGAAATGCGTGGTGATCAGGATCGTCTTGCCGCGCGCGAGCAGCGAGCGCAGCCGCTCCCACATCAGGTGCCGCGCCTGAGGGTCGAGGCCCGTCGTCGGTTCGTCGAGCACCAGCACATCGGGATCGTTGACGAGCGCGCGGGCGAGCGTGAGGCGGCGCTTCATGCCGCCCGACAGCTCGCCGACTTTCGCATCGGCCTTGTTCTCGAGCTTCGCGAATTCGAGCAGCGGCGGCACGAGTGCGCGTGCGGCCTGCGCCGACATCCCGAAATAGCGGCTGAACACGAGCAGGTTTTCCCGGACCGTGAAGTCGGGGTCGAGGTTGTCGAACTGCGGGACGACGCCGACCCGCCGGCGCGCATGTCGAGCACGCGATGGAACCGGTTCGCCGCACAGCGAAATGGTGCCTGCATCGGGATGCGCGAGGCCGAGCAGCATCTTCAGCGTCGTGGTCTTGCCGGCGCCATTCGGCCCGAGCAGGCCATAGCATTCGCCGGCCTTCACGTTGAAGGACAGACCGTCGACGACGAGCTTGTCGCCATAGTGCTTTTCGACGTTGCGGAAATCGATCGGTGCGACGGACATGGGCGGGTTGTCGTTGTATGCGGGCGCGTTCCGCTGCCGGTGCGCGGCGGGTGGGCGAACGGATCGCGCGAATGCGTGTCACACGGGCATGGCCGAAGCATACGACGCCGGTGCGACGCGATCCGCTCGAGATGGAACGGGCCATTCTAGTGCATCGGCTGCATCGCTTCAGCGCATGCCTGCACGGTGCGATGCAGGTGCGCACCGATCGTGCACCGCATCATCGCGCACGCGCCGCGCGGGGCGAATCAGCGTTTTCCATCCCTTGCGTCCTGAATTGCGGCGCACCATGATGAATGCGTAGGCTCGTTGTCGCGATAGGGAGGCTCCATGGCTAGCTACAACAAGATTTTGCTGTGTTACGACGGCACGCTCGAAGGGCGCAAGGCGCTGCGTTGCGGCGCCAATCTCGCAATGGACCTGAAGGCCGAAACGCATTTGCTGTCGGTCGTCGACATGCGTTCGAGTATTGCGCAAAGCGCAGGCTTGCTGACCGATGTCGCATGCGGGCGCTTCGAGGAAACCGCGCGCGAAATCCTGCAGGAAGGCGTGAACTGGCTGCGCGAGCGCGGCGTCCAGGCCGAAGGCCATTTCGCGTTCGGTTATCCGATCGACGAAATCGCGAATCTCGCGTCGGAGCTGAAGGTCGATCTCGTCGTCGTCGGCCACCGGTGCCGCAGCGGATTGTCGAGATGGTGGATGGGGTCGGGCAACACGCAACTGCTCGATCGCGTGAACTGCAGCATTCTGGTGGCGTGTTCGTCGGCGGAAGAGCAGAAGGCCGAAATCGCGCGCGAGCGTGACGCAACCCTCGCGAGCGGCAAATGATCTAACGGCCGGATGGCCGCCTGACCGGCGATGCATGCCGGCCAGGCGTCGCACGGCATCGGCAGTGTGCGCGTCGAGCGCGGCCTGCTACGCATGCAGGTCGATGCCGGACAATTTCCATGAGAACAGCCCGAAGCGGTGGAAGATCGCCGCATAACGCGTGCCGTCGGCGCTGCGCTGATACGTCACGACGAATTCATCGATATTTCGGTAGCCCGCGCTGGTTTGCTGCTGGGGCGGCGCTGGCGTTGCTTCGCTCGGGCTGGCCGGTGCGGGCGCGGGTGCCGATGCCGCCGAAGCGATCGCGTTGCTGCCCGGTGCGCCGGCACTTGCCGGCGCAGGATGGGCAGGCGGTGCGGCAGGCGTGTTGCCGGGTGCATTGCCTGCTGGCGGCGGGTTTGACCACTCGGGCGGACGCTCGCCCGGATTGCCGCGCGGCGGCAATCCGCTCATCAGTGCGGCGACGCCCTCCGGGGTCGCGTACGCATCCACCAGCGGGCCGATCAGCGCAGACCCGATCAGCGCGCCAATCACCGCGAACGGATTGTTTTTCTTCACGGCGTCGATCCGACGCATCAACTCTTCCGTGACCTGCTGCTTCAGGCTGATGCGCAGCGACGGAAAATCGACATATTCGCTGATCGCCTGCGCATCACGCGCATCGATCGCCGATTTCAGGCGACCGAGCGCGACATACGGCGACGCGTACGCATAGCCGAGCGTCGCAATGACGGCGACGACCAGCACGACGATCAGCAGGGGCTTGAGGCGCCGTGCGCGGCGCGACGATCCAGTCACGTTGCCTCCGGTGCGGGAACGTTCCGCAATCAGAGACCGCCCGGCGTGGCCGATCGTTCCTCCGCAATGCAGCGATCGATCATGCGGCACACGGCATCGATCGTACCCACCATGATCAGGCGCGAGCGGCCGTGATAGACGCGCACCGGCGCGCGGCGTGCGGGTTCCGCGTGATTCAGACCGGCATTCAGCGATACCCGTGCGAATGCGGGAAGCGCTGACGGCAGCAGGGACGCCTGCCGTTCGACTGCGACTGCTTGTTGCACTGGCGCCGCCGCGGACAGCGGTGCGCAGGGCGTGCGGCCGCGCAGATGACGCAGGCGACCGAATTGACGGAAAGGCAGCAGGCGGGCAAGGCGTTCCATGATGTTCTCCTGGAGAGACGGAATGTCAGAGTTCGCCCGAGCGGATCAGCCCGACGGCGATGCCTTCCAGCGCGAAATCCGCGCTGCCGGCCTTGACGAAGATGTTTTCGTAATCCGGGTTCTCCGCGATCAGCTCGAGGCCGCCGGGCCGGCGCATCAGGCGCTTGACCGTGACGTCGTCGCCGAGACGCGCGACGATGATCTGGCCGTCCTTCGCTTCCGTGCGCTTCTGCACGGCGAGGAGATCGCCGTCGAGAATGCCGGCGTCGCGCATCGACAGGCCACGCACCTTCAGCAGGTAGTCGGGCTTGCTGGTGAACAGCGCGGGATCGCACGCGTAATGCTGCGAAATGTGCTCCTGCGCGAGGATCGGGCTACCGGCCGCGACGCGGCCGACGAGCGGCAGCGACAGTTGCATCAGGCCGGCGTGCGGCAGCGTGAATTGGTGCGGGGCATCGTCGATGCCGAGCAGCCGGATGCCGCGCGATGCGCCGGCGGCCAGCTCGATCACGCCCTTGCGCGCCAGCGCGCGCAGATGCTCCTCGGCCGCATTCGGCGAGCTGAAGCCCAGTTCGGCCGCGATCTCGGCGCGGGTGGGCGGGAATCCGGAACGCTCGATCGCGCGACGGATCAAGTCGAACACTTGCTGCTGACGGGCGGTGAGTTTGGTCATGGCTCAACTGTATGGATAGACAGTGAGCTGTATTTTTATACAGTACTTGGTGAATTTCAAGTGTTACTTGAGGTTCGACGCGATCACACCGATTCCGGCGCGATTTCGCGACGCCCGGACGCCGGTTTGTCCGCCGCAACCGTCCGTCCCGCTTGCGTTAGCACTTTTGAGTATTAAAAAATGAGGAACGATTATTTTTAATCATGTAACCCGTTCGCTAGACTGGCCCGACATCGCAATACCGACAACACTGGAGAACCAAGGATGGCGAAGCGCAATACGGGGCTGGTGGGCGGCGTGGGCCGCCTGATCGCGACACTCGCGCTGGGCGCGGCGGCGGCGCTGGGCGTCGCGGCGCATGCGCAGGCCGATACGACTTTCCTGAACGTGTCGTACGACCCGACGCGCGAGCTGTATCAGGATTTCAACCAGGCGTTCGGCAAGGAGTGGAAGGCGAAGACGGGCGAAACCGTCAACTTCAAGCAGTCGCACGGCGGCTCGGGCGCGCAGGCGCGCTCGGTGCTCGACGGCCTGCAGGCCGACGTCGTCACGCTGGCGCTGGCGTACGACATCGACGCGCTCGCGAACAAGGGGCTGGTGAACAAGGATTGGCAGAAGCGCCTGCCCGACAACGCGTCGCCGTACACGTCGACGATCGTGTTCCTCGTGCGCAAGGGCAATCCGAAGGGGATCAAGGACTGGGACGACCTGACCAAGCCGGGCATCTCGATCGTCACGCCGAATCCGAAGACCTCGGGCGGCGCGCGCTGGAACTACCTGGCGGCCTGGGCCTACGCGCTGCACAAGCCGGGCGGCAACGAGCAGACGGCGAAGGAATTCGTCACGAAGCTCTACAAGAACGCCGGCGTGCTCGATTCGGGCGCGCGGGGCGCGACGACGAGCTTCGTGCAGCGCGGGATCGGCGACGTGCTGATCGCGTGGGAAAACGAGGCGTTCCTGTCGGTCAAGGAATTCGGAACCGACAAATTCGAGATCGTCGTGCCGTCGGTGAGCATCCTGGCCGAGCCGCCCGTCGCGGTGGTCGACAAGGTGGTCGACAAGAAGGGCACGCGCAAGCTGGCCGAGGCCTACCTGAACTTCCTGTACAGCCCGCAGGGCCAGGAAATCGCGGCGCGCAACTATTACCGGCCGCGTTCGAAGAACGTGCCGGCGGAGCTGACCAAGCAGTTCCCGAAGCTGAAGCTGTACACGGTCGACGACACGTTCGGCGGCTGGACGAATGCGCAGAAGACGCATTTCGCGGACGGCGGCGTGTTCGATTCGATCTACAAGCCGCAGTAACGCCATAACGACAAGCGGCGCGCCACGACAGCGCGCCGCATCCCCGACGGCCCGCCGGCGCGATTCACCGCGCCGGCGTTTGCGTCGGGCCCATGAGCAGCATCGACCCAGCAAGAGCATCCGATGACGACGTACACCTTTCGCAAGCCGAGCGCGCTGCCCGGTTTCGGCGTGACACTCGGCATCACGGTGGCCTATTTGAGCCTCGTGGTGCTGATTCCGCTCGCCGCCACGTTCCTGAAGACCGCGACGCTGTCGTGGAGCCAGTTCGTCACCGCCGTCACGTCGCCGCGCGTGCTCGCGTCGTACCGGCTGACATTCTCGGCCGCGTTCGGCGGCGCGCTGATCAATGCCGTGTTCGGCTTCCTCGTCGCGTGGGTGCTGGTGCGCTACACGTTCCCGTTCAAGCGCCTCGTCGATGCGATCGTCGATCTGCCGTTCGCACTGCCCACATCGGTGGCCGGCATCTCGCTCGCGGCCGTGTACGCGACCAACGGCTGGGTCGGCCAGTATCTGGCGCCGCTCGGCATCAAGATCGCGTTCACGCCGGCCGGCGTGCTGGTCGCGCTGACCTTCATCGGGCTGCCGTTCGTCGTGCGCACCGTGCAGCCGGTGCTCGAGGATTTCGAGCGCGAGCAGGAAGAAGCCGCCGCGTGCCTCGGCGCGTCGCGCTGGCTGACGTTCCGGCGCGTCGTGCTGCCGGCCGTGCTGCCGGCGCTGCTCACCGGTTTCGCGCTGGCGTTCGCGCGCGCGCTCGGCGAATACGGATCGGTGATCTTCATCGCCGGCAACGTGCCGATGAAATCCGAGATCACGTCGCTGCTGATCATCACGAAGCTCGAGCAGTACGACTACGCGGGCGCGACCGCGCTGGCGGTCGTGATGCTGGTCGTGTCGTTCCTGATGCTGCTGCTGATCAACACGCTGCAGTGGTATCTGCAGCGCAGGACGAGCAAGGGCGCGAGCGGTCCGGCGCCCGCCGCCGTCAGCGCCGTCGCAGCAGGAGGCCAGCAATGAGCCAGGAGGCCACCGTCGTGCTGAAAACCCCGTCGCCGGCCGCGCGCGCCGCGAAGCGGCTCGACCCCGTCAGCGAGTCGCGCGTCGTGCGCTGGCTGCTCACGGGCATCGCGCTGGCGTTTCTCGCGTTCTTCCTCGTCGTACCGCTCGCCGCGGTGTTCGTCGAGGCGCTGCGCAAGGGCGTCGGCTTCTATCTCGAATCGCTGGCCGATCCCGATGCGTGGTCGGCGATCAAGCTGACGCTGACCGTCGCCGCGATCGCGGTGCCGCTGAACCTCGTGTTCGGCGTGTGCGCATCGTGGGCGATCGCGAAGTTCGAATTCCGCGGCAAGGCGCTGCTGACGACGCTGATCGACCTGCCGTTCTCGGTGTCGCCGGTGATCTCGGGCCTCGTGTACGTGCTGCTGTTCGGCGCGCAGGGCTGGTTCGGGCCGTGGCTGCAGGATCACGACGTCCAGATCATCTTCGCGGTGCCGGGCATCGTGCTCGCGACGATCTTCGTCACGTTCCCGTTCGTCGCGCGCGAGCTGATTCCGCTGATGCAGGCGCAAGGCACCGACGAGGAAGAAGCCGCGCGCGTGCTCGGCGCGTCGGGCTGGCAGATCTTCCGCCGCGTGACGCTGCCGAACGTGAGGTGGGGGCTGCTGTACGGCGTGATCCTGTGCAATGCGCGCGCGATGGGCGAGTTCGGCGCGGTGTCGGTCGTGTCCGGCCACATCCGCGGCGTGACCGACACGATGCCGCTGCACGTGGAGATCCTGTACAACGAATACAACTTCGCGGCGGCGTTCGCGGTGGCGTCGGTGCTGGCGCTGCTCGCGCTCGTCACGCTCGCGCTCAAGCTGATCGCCGAGCGTCATCTCGCGGCCGAACTGGCCGACGCGCACGACGCCGGTCCCGCACATGCCGGCCCTGTCGGCGCCGTTTCGTCGAAATCGTAAAGAGGCAACCAGAATGGGTATCACCGTCCGTAATCTTCAGAAGCGCTTCGGCGATTTCACGGCGCTCGACGACGTGTCGCTCGACTTTCCGCCCGGCGAACTGGTCGCGCTGCTCGGGCCGTCCGGCTGCGGCAAGACCACGCTGCTGCGCGTGATCGCGGGCCTCGAGCACGCGGACGCCGGCCAGGTCGTGCTGCAGGGGCTCGACGTGGCGTCGGTCGGCGCGCGCGACCGCCAGGTCGGCTTCGTGTTCCAGCACTACGCGCTGTTCCGCCACATGACGGTGTTCGAGAACGTCGCGTTCGGGCTGCGCGTGAAGCCGCGTCGCGAGCGGCCGTCGGAGGCCGCGATTCGCGACAAGGTGCACGAGCTGCTCAAGCTCGTGCAGCTCGACTGGCTCGCGCAGCGTTACCCGTCGGAGCTGTCGGGCGGCCAGCGCCAGCGCATCGCGCTCGCCCGCGCGCTCGCGGTCGAGCCGAAGGTGCTGCTGCTCGACGAGCCGTTCGGCGCGCTCGACGCGAAGGTCCGCAAGGAACTGCGCGGCTGGCTGCGTCGGCTGCACGACGACCTGCACATCTCGACGATCTTCGTCACGCACGACCAGGAAGAGGCGCTCGAAGTGGCCGATCGCATCGTCGTGCTGAACCGCGGCCACGTCGAGCAGGTCGGCAGCCCGCAGGACGTCTACGATCATCCGCAAAGCGCGTTCGTGTACGAGTTCCTCGGCGCGGCGAACCGGTTGCCGGGCACGGTTGCCGGGCGTGGCTTCGTCGCCGAGGGCGCGGCTGCGCCGATCGAGGTCGACGCCGATTTCGCGGGCCCCGCGAACGCTTACGTGCGGCCGCACGATCTGCAGCTGTGGCCGGCGGGCGAAGGGCATCGCGACGGCATCGCGGTGGACGTGCGGCGCGTGATTCCGCTCGGCGGTTCGGTGCGCGTGGAGCTCGAGGCGCGCGCGGGCGGCGCGCTCGAGGCGGAACTCGACCGCGACGCATGGCGGGCGCTTTCGCTGCAGGTCGGCGACGGCGCAACGGCCGTGCCGCGCGCCGTGCGGGTGTTTCCCGCCCGTTGACGGGACAATGCAGGGCAGAGGGCGGGATTCGCTCCGATTCGACAATCAAACAACGACAGCCTAAGAGGCATACCCATGAATTTTCAGCAATTGCGGTTCGTGCGCGAAGCGGTGCGCCAGAACATGAACCTGACGGAAGTCGCGAACGTGCTGTACACGTCGCAGTCGGGCGTGTCGAAACAGATCAAGGATCTGGAGGATGAGCTCGGCGTCGACATCTTCATTCGGCGCGGCAAGCGGCTGACGGGGCTCACGGAGCCGGGCAAGGCCGTGCACCAGCTGATCGAGCGGATGCTGCTGGACGCCGAGAACCTGCGCCGCGTCGCGCGCCAGTTCGCCGATCAGGACAGCGGCCACCTCGTCGTCGCGACCACGCACACGCAGGCGCGCTACGCGCTGCCGAAGGTGATCCGGCAGTTCACCGACGTGTTCCCGAAGGTGCATCTCGCGCTGCGCCAGGGCAGCCCGCAGCAGATCGCGCAGATGATCCTGAACGGCGAGGCCGATCTCGGCATCTCGACCGAAGCGCTCGACCGCTATCCGGACATCGTCACGTTCCCGTGCTATTCGTGGCACCACACGGTCGTCGTGCCGAAGGGCCACCCGCTCGTCGGCCGCGAGAACCTGACGCTCGAGGAGATTGCCGAGTACCCGATCATCACGTACGACCAGGACTTCACGGGCCGCTCGCACATCGACCAGGCGTTCGCGCAGGCGGGCGCCGTGCCGGACGTCGTGCTGACCGCGATCGACGCGGACGTGATCAAGACCTACGTCGAGCTCGGAATGGGGATCGGCGTCGTCGCGGCGATGGCCTACGATCCGCAGCGCGACACGGGGCTCGTCGCGCTCGACACGCAACACCTGTTCGAGGCGAGCACGACGCGGGTCGGTCTGCGCAAGGGCGCGTTCCTGCGTGCGTATGCGTACCGGCTGATCGAAATGTTCGCGCCGCATCTGAACGAAGCGGAAATCGCGGGGCTGTTGCGCGAAGCCGTTTGATCGGCGCATGTCGCCTGCCGTCCGGGCAGATGCCGCGGACGGTGCGCGACATGCGCCGCGCATAGCCTGCCGCACACCGCACCGGGCGGCGGAGGGGATTGCCGCCGGCGCGTCCGAATCATCAGCCGAGGCATCCGATCAGGTGCGTCGCGTCAGGACGATCGGCGCGCGTTTCCGTGCCAACGGAAAACAAGAACGGTCTGCAACGCCGAATCTCGGCGCGGAACGCCGGATCGGCAGCCATCCTCATTCACGAGGCGGCGCGATACGAATCGCCGGTTCCGTTACAGTCGGCCGCATATCGGGCCGGTGGATACCGGCGATCCGCGTGCCGATCGCGTCGTTCGCGCCGAACCGCTTCATCGTCGGCCCGCCGCCTGCGACGCGCATCGGCGAGCCGCCGTCGGCATCGCGAGTGTCGCATTTGCGCGTCGCGGAGCGCACTCGCGCGCTCCGAATAAACCCTTAAATATTGATCAGACAGGTTGCGCGCCGAAGCGAATCGGTACAGCATAGCCTTCACTCCGCCGGCGTCCCGCCGGCGGTGGCGCGTCGACGACAGCACGCGCCAGGCAGTCGGCCGTCTGCCTTGCTTCCATTCCGTGGTACCGACAGCAGCATCGATGGCCATTGCCCGGGTAGTGTGGCGCAAACGTTTGCTCACATTAAAACAACAACCAGATAACAATCCGGCCCTTCGGGCCAGTCGCCAGGAGATGTGTATGAATGTCCGCTTTCGCCGTCGCTTCCTGACCGCCGCGCTCGCCGCCGTCGCGGTGGTCGCCGCACCGGCTGTCCACGCGCAATCCGCCGCCGCCAAGCCGAAGGTCGCGCTCGTGATGAAGTCGCTCGCCAACGAGTTCTTCCTGACCATGGAAACGGGCGCGAAGGAATACCAGAAACACAACGCGAACCAGTTCGACCTGGTCACCAACGGCATCAAGGACGAGACCGACACCGCGAACCAGATCCGCATCGTCGAGCAGATGATCGTCTCGAAGGTCGACGCGATCGTGCTCGCGCCGGCCGATTCGAAGGCGCTCGTACCGGTCGTGAAGAAGGCCGTCGACGCCGGCATCGTCGTCGTCAACATCGACAACCGGCTCGATCCGGACGTGCTGAAGTCGAAGAACCTGAACGTGCCGTTCGTCGGCCCGGACAACCGCAAGGGCGCGCGCAAGGTCGGCGATTACCTCGCGAAGCGGCTGAAGGCGGGCGACCAGGTCGGCATCGTCGAAGGCGTGTCGACGACCACCAACGCCCAGCAGCGCACGGCCGGCTTCCAGGACGCGATGAAGGCGGGCGGGATGAAGGTCGTGTCGGTGCAGTCGGGCGAATGGGAGATCGACAAGGGCAATGCGGTGGCCGCCGCGATGCTCAACGAATACCCGAACCTGAAGGCGCTGCTGTGCGGCAACGACAACATGGCGATCGGCGCCGTGTCGGCCGTGCGCGCGGCCGGCAAGCAGGGCAAGGTGCTCGTGGTCGGCTACGACAACATCAACGCGATCAAGCCGATGCTGAAGGACGGCCGCGTGCTCGCGACCGCCGACCAGTACGCGGCGAAGCAGGCCGTGTTCGGCATCGACACGGCGCTCAAGGCGATCGCCGAGCATCGCAAGCAGGCCGACATGTCCGGCGTGGTCGAGACGCCGGTGGATCTCGTGACGAAGTAACGCCGCACCGGTCCGGCCGCCGCCCTCAAGAATCCGGCGCGGCGGCCGTTATCCGGTGTGAGCGCGATCACGGCCACTGCATGCACATGCACTTGTGAGCGTCATATCCGCGCGCCCCGTGCGCGCGGCCGCAACCAGGATCGCGATGGAACCGACCTTCCAACCCTCCCGTTCAGCCCACCCCGTGCTGGCCGTATCCGGCATCGGCAAGACCTATGCCGAACCCGTGCTCGCCGACGTCACGCTGACGCTCGACGCGGGCCAGGCGCTCGCGCTGACGGGCGAGAACGGCGCCGGCAAGAGCACGCTGTCGAAGATCATCGGCGGGCTCGTCGACCCGACCGCCGGCACGATGCAGCTCGGCGGCCAGGCCTATGCGCCGGCGAGCCGCACGCAGGCCGAAGCGCTCGGCGTGCGCATGGTGATGCAGGAGCTGAACCTGCTGCCGACGCTGAGCGTCGCCGAAAACCTGTTCCTGAACCGCCTGCCGCGGCGCTTCGGGATCATCGATCGCGTGCGGCTGCGCGACGACGCGCGCGCGGCGATGGCGCAGGTCGGGCTCGACGCGGTCGATCCGGATACGCCGGTCGGCGCGCTCGGCATCGGCCACCAGCAGATGGTCGAAATCGCGCGCAACCTGATCGGCGACTGCCGCGTGCTGATTCTCGACGAGCCGACCGCGATGCTGACCGCGCGCGAAGTCGAGCTGCTGTTCGAGCAGATCGACCGGCTGAAGGCGCGCGGCGTCGCGATCGTCTACATCTCGCACCGGCTCGAAGAGCTCGCGCGCGTCGCCGAGCGCGTCGCGGTGCTGCGCGACGGCCGGCTCGTGCATGTGGGCGACATGGCGGCGACGACGTCCGACGGGCTCGTCACGCTGATGGTCGGGCGCGAGATCGGCGAACACATCGATCTCGGCGAACGGCGTTTCGGCGCGCCGCGGCTCGCGGTGTCGGGTCTCACGCGCGGCACGGCCGTGCGCGACGTGTCGCTCGAGGTACGCGCGGGCGAGATCTTCGGCATCTCGGGGTTGATCGGCGCGGGTCGCACCGAGCTGCTGCGGCTGATCTACGGCGCCGACACGCCCGATGCGGGGACGATCGCGGTGGGCCAGCCGCTGAAGCCGGCGCGGATCGCGTCGCCGGTCGACGCGGTGCGGCAGGGCATCGCGCTGATCACCGAGGATCGCAAGGGCGAGGGGCTGCTGCTGTCGCAGTCGATCACCGCGAACGTGTCGCTCGGCCAGCTCGACCGGCTCGCGCGCGGCGGCATCGTCGATGCGGCGCGCGAGACGGCGCTCGCCGAGCAGCAGATCGACGCGCTGCGCATCCGCACGCACGGGGCGACGCAGCCGGTCGGCGAGCTGTCGGGCGGCAACCAGCAGAAGGTCGTGATCGGCCGCTGGCTCGCGCGCGACATGGGCGTGCTGCTGTTCGACGAGCCGACGCGCGGGATCGACGTCGGCGCCAAATTCGAGATCTACACTTTGATGGGCGCGCTCGCGCGCGAAGGCCGCGCGCTGGTGGTCGTATCGAGCGACCTGCGCGAGCTGATGCTGATCTGCGACCGGATCGGCGTGATGTCGGCCGGCCGCATGACGGCCGTGTTCGAGCGCGGCAACTGGACCCAGGATGCGCTGCTGGCCGCGGCGTTCGCCGGCTTCGGCCGCGAGACGCCGGCGGCCGCCATGCAGCATCCGGATGCGGGGCAGGCGCGCGGCGCCGCTCCGGGCACTTCGACGACAGGACCACAGCAATGACCCAGCCTCCCGTATCCCCGACCGACGCAGGCGCGCAGCAGGACGTGACGGGGCGCCGCGCGCGCACGCTGTCCGGCACGCGGCTCGGCCTGTCGAACTATCTCGGGCTCGCCGGCGCGCTGGCCGCGATGATCGCGCTGTTTTCGGTGCTGAGCGCGCATTTCCTGACCTACGACACGTTCAGCACGATCGCGAACCAGATTCCCGATCTCGTCGTGATGTCGGTCGGGATGACCTTCGTGCTGATCATCGCCGGGATCGACCTGTCGGTCGGCTCGGTGCTCGCGCTGGCCGCGTCGATGGTCAGCGTCGCCGCGCTGAAATGGCAGTGGGGGCCGCTGCCGGCCGCGCTGATCGGGATCGCGGTCGCGACCGCGACGGGCGCGCTGACCGGCACCGTCACGGTCGGCTGGCGGATTCCGTCGTTCATCGTGTCGCTCGGCGTGCTGGAGGCCGCTCGCGGCCTCGCGTACCAGCTGACGAATTCGCGCACCGCGTATATCGGCGACGCGTTCGATTTCCTGTCGAACCCGATCGCGCTGGGCATCTCGCCGGCGTTCCTGATCGCGGTCGCGGTGATGATCGCGGCCCAGTTCGTGCTCACGCGCACGGTGTTCGGGCGCTATCTGATCGGGATCGGCACGAACGAGGAAGCGGTGCGACTTGCAGGGGTTAACCCGCGGCCGTATAAAATTCTCGTATTCGCACTGATGGGCGCGCTCGCGGGGCTCGCGTCGCTGTTCCAGATTTCGCGGCTCGAGGCGGCCGATCCGAACGCGGGCGCGGGCCTCGAGCTGCAGGTCATCGCCGCCGTCGTGATCGGCGGCACGAGCCTGATGGGCGGGCGCGGCTCGGTGATCAGCACGTTCTTCGGCGTGTTGATCATCTCCGTGCTGGCCGCGGGGCTGGCGCAGATCGGTGCGAACGAGCCGACGAAACGGATCATCACGGGTGCGGTCATCGTGGTGGCGGTCGTGCTCGATACGTATCGCAGCCGGCGTACGCGCGTGCGGTAAGAAGACACACAGAACAGACCAGAGAGAAACGGGAAATGGCGACGATCAAGGATGTGGCGGCCATGGCGGGCGTGTCGTTTACGACCGTCTCGCACGTGGTGAACAATTCGCGGCCGGTGTCCGCGGATGTGCGTGCGAAGGTCGAGGGCGCGATCCGCGAGCTGAATTACGTGCCGTCGGCCGTGGCGCGCTCGCTGAAGGCGCGGGCGACGGCGACCATCGGCCTCGTCGTGCCGAACAGTACGAATCCGTACTTCGCGGAGCTTGCGCGCGGCATCGAGGATCAGTGCGCGGCCAACGGCTATTGCGTGTTCTTCTGCAATTCGGACGATGATCCCGTGAAGCAGCGCAATTACCTGCGCGTGTTGCAGGAAAAGCGCATCGACGGTCTGATCGTCGCGTCGGCGGGGGAGGACGCGGTGCTCGCGCAGACGCTCGCCGATATCCACGCGCCGCTCGTCGTCGTCGACCGCAACATCGAGGGGCTCGCGGCCGATCTCGTCCAGATCGACCACGAGCGCGGCGCGTACCTGGCGACGCGCCATCTGCTCGAACTCGGGCACGCGAAGATCGGCTGCATCACCGGGCCGACCGACACCGCCGTCAGCGCGATGCGCGTGCACGGCTTCATCCGTGCGATGGCCGAGCGCGGGGTCGACATCGTGCCGGGCGCGATCGCCGAAAGCGATTTCTCGTGCCTGGGCGGCTATCACGCGGCGTCGCGGCTGTTCGAATCGGTGCGGCCGAGCGCGATCTTCGCGGGCAACGACCTGATGGGGGTCGGCGCGCTGCGCGCGGCGGCCGAGCGCGGGATGCGCGTGCCCGACGACTGCTCGATCATCGGGTTCGACGACATCGAATTTTCCCGCTACACGTATCCGGCGCTGTCGACGGTCGGCCAGTCGGTGCGCGCGCTCGGCGAAATGGCCGCGCAGACGCTGATCGAACGGATCGGCGGCGGTTCGAGCGCCGTGCCGAGCCGCCGCCGCGTCGTGTCGCCGCGCCTCGTGCTGCGCGAATCGACGGCGGTCTACCGCGAGCCGGCCGCGCCGGGCGCCCGCGCATGACGGCGAGCGCAATCGGCGCCGGCCGCGTGACGGTGGTCGGCAGCCTCAACATGGATCTCGTCGTGCGGGCGCCGCGCTTGCCGCTGCCGGGCGAAACGCTGGCCGGGCACGCGTTCGCGCAGGCGGCGGGCGGCAAGGGCGGCAATCAGGCCGTCGCCGCCGCCCGGCTCGGCGCGCAGGTCGCGATGATCGGCTGCGTCGGCGCGGATGCGCACGGCGCGGCGCTGCGCGCGGGCCTCGAGGTCGAGGGAATCGACTGCACGGGGCTCGCGACGAGCGCGTCGGCGTCGACCGGCGTCGCGCTGATCGTCGTCGACGATGCGAGCCAGAACGCGATCGTGATCGTCGCAGGCGGCAACGGCGAGGTCACGACCGACACGATCGCCCGGCACGAGGCCGCGCTCGCCGCGGCCGACGTGCTGATCTGCCAGCTCGAGACGCCGCCGGATGCGGTGTTCGCGGCCTTGTCGGCCGGGCGCCGGCTCGGCCGCACGGTGGTGCTCAATCCGGCCCCGGCCGTCGCGCCGCTGCCGGACGGCTGGCTGCCGCTCGTCGATTACCTGATCCCGAACGAGGTCGAGGCGGCCGCGCTCACCGGGCTGCCGGTGCGCGACCCGACGGAGGCCGAAGCCGCCGCACGGGCGCTCCAGGCCGGCGGTGCGCGCAACGTGCTGGTCACGCTCGGTGCGCGCGGCGTGCTCGCGTTGACGGCCGACGGCGCCGCGCGACACTATCCGGCGCCGGTCGTGCAGGCCGTCGACACGACGGCGGCCGGCGACACCTTCATCGGCGGCTTTTCCGCACGGCTCGCGGCCGGCGCGGACGTCGACACGGCCATCCGCTTCGCGCAACGCGCGGCGGCGCTGTCGGTCACGCGCGCGGGCGCACAACCGTCGATTCCGAGCCGCATCGAACTGGCCGACTAGGGCCGGATCATCGTTTTCCGGTTCCGCTACGCGGGCCGCCCGTCGCACGAGACGGCCGGCCGCGTACCGGCGCGCCTTTCTCCTGTTCGCCATCCCGCCCCGAATTGCGTCAATAATTCAGCTATTTGTAATAAACAGACGAATAATTCGAAATAATGACGCCAAAACCATCAAGTTATGCGCCGCACGGTCGTAATTGCACCGAGTGAAGCAATGCTTCGAGCCAACGGGCCGGGCCCGTTCATGACGACGCAATACAGGATGGATGATGGTGTTCAGGAACCTGACGATTCGTGCGCGCATCGGTTTGACGATGGCGTTTCTGGCGGTACTGCTGGGTGTCACCGGCGTGCTCGGTCTGTACGGCATGACGCGTTCGAACGATTCGACGCGCGAGATTTTCACGAACCAGATGCCGAGCGCGGTCGACGTGTCGGTCGCGGAAATGTTCGCCGCGCGCGAGCGCCTCGCACTCGACCGGGCGGCACTGCTGGCCGGCACGCCTGATTCCGCGGCTGCCGTCGAGCGCAGCCGCGCGATGCGCACGCAATCCGACGCATGGTGGCAAAAGTACCTCGCGCTGCCGCGCGGCGCCGAGGAGGATCGCCTCGCCCAGGACGTCGCCGCCCGGCGCAAGGTGCTGCAGGATGCCTGCGATGCGTTCGCGAGCGCGATCGGCACGGGCGATCACGACCGGATCGGCGACGGCGCGAAGCAGCTTCAGGCGCGCTATAACGAACTGGCCGTGGCCGGCGAAGCGCTGCGCAACTTTCAGTTCACCGATGCGCAGGCGCGCTTCGATCGGGCGGAATCGGTGTTCGAGACGATGCGCGTGCTGTCGATCGTCGTGCTGCTGGCCGGCATCGGGGCCGCGGTGCTGTCGTGGCTGACGCTGAGCCGCGCGATCGGCCGCCCGATCGCCGATGCGCTGTCGCATTTCGATGCGATCGCCGCGGGCGACCTGCGCCGCCCGATCGTCGTCGACCGGCGCGACGAGATGGGGCAGTTGCTGGAAGGCCTCGCGCGGATGCAGCGCGGGCTCGTCGACACGGTGCGCACCGTGCGCGGCGGCAGCGAGTCGATCGCGACCGCGGCTCGCCAGATCGCGGCCGGTAACATCGACCTGTCGTCGCGTACCGAGGAACAGGCCGCTGCGCTGCAGGAAACCGCGTCGAGCATGGAGCAACTGACCGGCACCGTGAAGCAGAATGCGGACAATGCGCGCCAGGCAAGCTCGCTGGCCGCGAATGCGTCCGACATTGCAAACAAGGGTAATACGGTGGTGGGCCAGGTGGTCGGCACGATGGGCGAAATCAACGACAGCTCGGCGAAAATCGCGGACATCATCACGATCATCGAGGGAATCGCGTTCCAGACCAACATACTTGCGCTGAATGCGGCCGTCGAAGCCGCGCGGGCGGGCGAGGAAGGCCGCGGCTTCGCGGTCGTCGCCGGCGAAGTGCGCAGCCTCGCGCAGCGTTCGTCGAGCGCGGCGAAGGAAATCAAGGCGCTGATCGATGCGTCGGTGGAGCGTATCCGGACCGGCTCGACGCTGGTCGACGAAGCTGGGCGCACGATGAACGACGTGATCGGCGCGGTCCAGCGCGTGACGGACATCATGGGCGAGATCGCGGCGGCGTCCGAGGAGCAGAGCGGCGGGATCGACCAGGTGGCGCGCGCGGTCGCGCAGATGGACGAGGTCACGCAGCAGAATGCGGCGCTCGTCGAGGAAGCCGCCGCCGCCGCGCAGTCGCTCGACGAACAGGCGACGCGCCTGCGCGAAACGGCGGCGGTATTCCAGCTCGACGACGAAGCGGCGCGTGCGGACACCGTCGTTGCGGTGGCGCGGCACGCACCACGCACGCCGTCCGCGCCGGCGGCGGCGCCGGCACAGGCTGCCACGCGCATCGAACGCGATGCCGCGCCGAAGCGCGCGGCCGCCGCGATGGCGGCGCGCAAGCCTGCCGCCGTATCGGCTGCGCCGGCGCCCGCGCCGGCCGCCGCGAGTGCCGGCGGCGACGACTGGGAGACGTTCTGATCCGCGTGCGCCGCGTATCTATCCCCATTTGGTGACGAACGACGCCCGCGCTCCGCGGGCGTCGTCGTTTCTGCGACAGGCCGAATGTGACAACGCGGACGATCGATCGGGCACAGGCACGTGCGTCGCGCATCGTGCGTCACGCACCGACGGATTCGCGCGGATGCGCTGCGTGCGCGTCATGTTCCCGCGTTCGCCGTACGGGTATGTCCGTAAGGGACTGCGAAAAAAATTTGTAACGGTGCGAGCGGCGTGTCATCGCACGCGGCCGCTCGAACGTATAGGGATGAAGGGGAGAAGTGGCGACGTCGGCGGCGTCCAACGCACGAGCCGTTTCGATGTTCGACGAGATGCGGCGGATGCAGTTTCTGCGGCTCGGGAAGTCGATTGTAAAACGACGAAATGCGTTGTCCAAGCGGTGTTGTCGAGAATGACGAACTTCATACGAAGAGTTCGTGAAAAAAAATAAGAAAGGGTTTAGGATGAATTCGAACGCGCTTGCTTCTGCGCAGTCATACGAAGGCAGGCACGTCTTCAGACTCAGGCGAGGGAGGTAGCATGGATATTTACAGCAGCTTCGCGAACCGCTTCGAAAAAACGCGAGAGGAAGAGCTCTCGCTGGAGGAGTATCTCGCGCTCTGCAAGAACGATCCATCCGCGTATGCGACGGCGGGTGAACGCATGCTGGAAGCAATCGGGGAACCTGAACAGATCGATACCCGCAACGACCCGCGCCTGTCGCGGATCTTCGCGAACAAGGTCATCAAGGTGTATCCGGCATTCCGTGAGTTCTACGGAATGGAGGAGGTGATCGAGCAGGTGGTCGCGTATTTCCGCCACGCTGCGCAAGGTCTCGAAGAGAAGAAGCAGATCCTCTACCTGCTGGGCCCGGTGGGCGGCGGCAAGTCGTCGATCGCCGAGCGTCTGAAGCAACTGATGGAGCGCGTGCCGTTCTATGCGCTGAAGGGCTCGCCCGTCAACGAATCGCCGCTCGGGCTGTTCGACTACGACGAGGATGGTCCGATCCTCGAGGAACAGTACGGCATTCCGCGCCGCTACCTGAAAAGCATCCTGAGTCCGTGGGCCGTCAAGCGCCTGCACGAATACAACGGCGACATCCGCCAGTTCCGCGTGGTGCGGCGCTATCCGTCGATCCTGCGGCAGGTCGGCATCGCGAAGACGGAGCCGGGCGACGAGAACAATCAGGACATCTCGTCGCTGGTCGGCAAGGTCGATATCCGCAAGCTCGAACAGTACGCGCAGGACGATGCCGACGCATACAGCTACTCGGGCGGCCTGTGCCTCGCGAACCAGGGCCTGCTCGAATTCGTCGAAATGTTCAAGGCGCCGATCAAGGTGCTGCACCCGCTGCTGACCGCCACGCAGGAAGGCAACTTCAAGGGCACCGAAGGCTTCGGCGCGATTCCGTTCGACGGCGTGATTCTTGCGCACTCGAACGAATCGGAGTGGAAGGCCTTCCGCAACAACCGCAACAACGAGGCGCTGCTCGACCGGATATTCGTCGTGAAGGTGCCGTACTGCCTGCGCGTGTCGGAAGAGATCAAGATCTACGAGAAGCTGATCCGCAATTCGTCGCTGGCCGAGGCCGTGTGCGCGCCGGGCACGCTGAAGATGATGTCGCAGTTCTCGGTGCTGTCGCGGCTGCACGAGCCGGAGAATTCGAGCCTGTTCTCGAAGATGCAGGTGTACGACGGCGAAAACCTGAAGGACACCGATCCGAAGGCGAAGTCGTACCAGGAGTATCGCGACTACGCGGGCGTCGACGAAGGGATGACCGGCGTATCGACGCGCTTCGCGTTCAAGATCCTGTCGCGCGTGTTCAACTTCGATACGAGCGAGGTCGCGGCCAACCCGGTGCACCTGATGTACGTGCTCGAACAGCAGATCGAACGCGAGCAGTTCCCGCCGGAAACCGAGCAGAAGTACCTGTCCTTCGTGAAGGACGTGCTCGCGTCGCGCTATGCGGAATTCATCGGCAAGGAGATCCAGACGGCGTATCTCGAATCGTATTCGGAATACGGGCAGAACATCTTCGATCGCTACGTCACGTATGCGGATTTCTGGATCCAGGATCAGGAATTCCGCGACCACGACACGGGCGAGAGCTTCGACCGCGCCGCGCTGAACGCGGAGCTGGAGAAGATCGAGAAGCCGGCCGGGATCAGCAATCCGAAGGATTTCCGCAACGAGATCGTGAATTTCGTGTTGCGCGCACGGGCGGCGAACGCCGGCAAGAACCCCGTGTGGACGAGCTACGAGAAGTTGCGCGTCGTGATCGAGAAGAAGATGTTCTCGAACACCGAGGAGCTGTTGCCGGTGATTTCGTTCAACGCCAAGGGTTCGGCGGAGGAGCAACGCAAGCATGAGGACTTTGTGAACCGGATGGTCGCGAAGGGCTATACGCCGAAGCAGGTGAGGCTGCTTTGCGACTGGTACCTGCGCGTGCGCAAGTCGTCATGACACGCGCGGTATCGTGCCCGGACGGCGAGTCCGTCCGGGCGCTTTCAGAGGCGCCGCCCGCATGACGGCAGACGGCATGCGCGGCGAGTGCCCCGGCAGATCGACTTTCGAGCGGGAGACCGGGAGTGCTTCATCAAATCATCGACCGCAGGCTGGCCGGCAAGAACAAGAGCATCGCCAATCGCGAACGCTTTCTGCGTCGCGTCAAGAACTACATTCGTCGTGCCGTGTCCGACGCGGTGCGCGACCGTAGCATCAAGGATATCCAGAGCACGCAGAGCATCACGATCCCGCGCAAGGACATCGCGGAGCCGAATTTCCGGCACGCGCCGGGCGGGCGTCGCGAATACGTGCACCCCGGCAACGAGGACTACGTGCGCGGCGACAAGATTCCGCGTCCGCAGGGCGGCTCGGGCGGCGGCGGCAGTCAGGCGAGCAACGAGGGCGAAGGGCAGGACGACTTCGTGTTCGAGCTGTCGCGCGACGAGTTCATGCAGTACTTCTTCGACGATCTCGAACTGCCGCGCCTCGTGAAGACGCACCTGCTGACGGTGCCGAGCTGGAAGAACGTGCGCGCGGGCTGGTCGGCGGAGGGTACGCCGAACAACATCGACGTCGTGCGCTCGCTGCGCAGCGCGCTCGGCCGGCGCATCGCGCTCGGCTCGCCGCTCGTCAACGAGTTGCGCGAGCTCGAGGCGCGGCTCGAAGCGCTGAAGAACGACACCGAAGACCGCCGCGCGGAAATCGCGACGCTCGAAGCCGAGATCCATCACCTGAAAGGGCGCATCTGGCGGATTCCGTTCATCGATCCATTCGACCTGCGCTACATCAACCGCGTGAAGCAGCCGCAACCGTCGAGCCAGGCCGTGATGTTCTGCCTGATGGACGTGTCGGGCTCGATGGACGAGCAGCGCAAGGATCTCGCGAAGCGCTTCTTCATCCTGCTTTACCTGTTCCTCAAGCGCAACTACGAGCGCATCGAAGTGGTGTTCATCCGTCACCATACGCGCGCCGAGGAGGTCGACGAAGATACCTTCTTCCATTCGACCGAAAGCGGCGGCACGGTGGTGTCGAGCGCGCTCGAACTGATGCGCAAGGTGATGAACGAGCGCTACTCGCCGACCGAGTGGAACATCTACGGCGCGCAAGCGTCCGACGGCGACAACTGGACTGACGATTCGCCGAAGTGTCGCAAAATCCTGGAAGAGGATATTCTCACCAAGACGCGTTACTTCGCGTATATCCAGGTCGCGCCGGAAGAGCAGAATCTGTGGCTGGAATACGCGCAACTGGCCCTGTCGCAACCGCATCTCGCGATGAAAAAAGTGGAATCGGCTGCGGACATTTACCCGGTGTTTCGCGAATTGTTCGAAAAGCAGGTGGAAATGTCATGACGACCCGCCATCTGCACAACGAGTCGCGCGGCTACGAGCCGCGCCCTTCCGGCGACGACACGGCCGGCCCTGCCGCACCGCAGCAACGCGTGCAGGCCGAACCGCCGCCGCCGGCCGCCGACTTGCCCGGTTCCGGGCAAAAGGAAGCGCGTATGAACGTTGCCGAACGCAAGCCACTGCCGTGCCCGTCCGACTGGACGTTCGAATTGCTCGAGGAATACGACACGCACATCTCGCAGGTCGCCGAACAATACGAGCTCGACATCTACCCGATCCAGCTCGAGCTGATCAGCGCCGAGCAGATGATGGATGCGTACGCGTCGGTCGGGATGCCCGTCAACTATCGCCACTGGTCGTTCGGCAAGCACTTCCTCGCGACCGAAAAGAGCTACCGCCGCGGCCAGATGGGCCTGGCCTACGAAATCGTCATCAATTCGAACCCGTGCATCGCGTATCTGATGGAAGAGAACACGATGACGATGCAGGCGCTCGTCATCGCGCACGCGGCGTACGGGCACAACTCGTTCTTCAAGGGCAACTACCTGTTCCGGCTGTGGACCGACGCGCACGCGATCATCGACTATCTCGTGTACGCGAAGAACTACGTCGCGGAATGCGAGGAGCGCTACGGCCTCGATCGCGTCGAGGAACTGCTCGACTCGTGCCACGCGCTGATGAACTACGGCGTCGACCGTTACAAGCGGCCGCAGAAACCGTCGCTGTCGAAGGAAGCGGCACTGCGGCGCGAGCGCGAGGCGTACCTGCAATCGCAGGTCAATGAACTGTGGCGCACGCTGCCGGGCAAGAAGCCCGAGCTGACCGAGGAGCAGGAAGACCGCTATCCGCCCGAGCCGCAGGAGAACCTGCTGTATTTCGCGGAGAAGAACGCGCCGCTGCTCGAACCGTGGGAGCGGGAAGTAATCCGCATCGTGCGCAAGATCGGCCAGTATTTCTATCCGCAGCGGCAGACGCAGGTGATGAACGAAGGCTGGGCGACGTTCTGGCACTACACGCTGCTCAATACGCTGTACAACCAGGGGAAGCTGGAAGACGGCTTCATGATGGAGTTCCTGCATTCGCACAGCAACGTGGTCTACCAGCCGCCCGTCACGAAGCCGTACTACAGCGGGATCAACCCGTATGCGCTCGGTTTCTCGATGATGAGCGACATCCGAAGGATCTGCGAAGCGCCGACGGAAGAGGACTACAAGTGGTTTCCCGAGATCGCGGGCACGCCGTGGCTGCCGGCGATGCACTATGCGATGCGCAACTTCAAGGACGAGAGCTTCATCGCGCAGTATCTGTCGCCGAACCTGATTCGCGAGATGCGGCTCTTCTCGGTGCTCGACGACGACATGCGCGATTCGCTCGAGGTATCGGCGATCCACGACGATTCCGGCTATCAGTACGTGCGGCAGGCGTTGTCGCGGCAGTACGACATCCATCATCGCGAGCCGAACATCCAGGTATGGGCCGTGAACACGCGCGGCGACCGTAGCCTCACGCTGCGTCACTTCATGACCGACAACCGTCACCTGTCGAACGACAGCGAGGAGGTGCTCAAGCACATGGCGCGGCTCTGGCAGTTCGACGTATATCTGGAAAGCGTCGACGAGGCCGGCACCGTGCGCAAGCGCTACGAGTGCCGCTACGTGCCGCCGGAAGTGCGCGTGTGATCGTCGCACGCGAAAATGTTTGCATCGGACGCCAGCCTGAGGGCTGGCGTTTTCATATGACGAACGCGCGGCCGGAGAAAAATTTTCTACATCCGGACGAACCCGGAGCGCTTGTTACTTTACATTTCGCTAAAATCCCGTAGCGCCGTGCGCCGGAACCGGTGCCACGTGCGACCGCACGCGGCGGCCCAGCCGTCTCGCCCAGAAAGCACTAAAAGGAACAGACCAACCCATGGACGTCCAGACCGACCAAGCTGCGCTGTCCGCGCATGACACCCGGCGGCGCGTGTTCGCCATCGTCGGCGCCTCGTCGGGCAACCTCGTCGAGTGGTTCGACTTCTATATCTACTCGTTCTGCGCGCTGTACTTCGCACCGGCATTCTTCCCGAGCGGCAACACGACGACCCAGCTGCTGAACACGGCGGGCGTGTTCGCGGCCGGCTTCCTGATGCGTCCGATCGGCGGTTGGCTGTTCGGCCGCATCGCCGACCGTCACGGCCGTCGCACGGCGATGATGATCTCGGTGCTGATGATGTGCGGCGGCTCGCTCGTGATCGCGGTGCTGCCGACCTATGCGCAGATCGGCGCGCTCGCGCCGGCGCTGCTGCTGGTCGCGCGCCTGTTCCAGGGGCTCTCCGTCGGCGGCGAATACGGCACCAGCGCGACCTACATGAGTGAAGTCGCGCTGAAGGGGCGGCGCGGCTTCTTCGCGTCGTTCCAGTACGTGACGCTGATCGGCGGCCAGCTGTGCGCGCTGCTGGTGCTCGTGATCCTGCAGCAGACGCTGTCGGCCGGCGAGCTGAAAGCGTGGGGCTGGCGCATTCCGTTCGTGGTCGGCGCGGCGGCCGCGCTGATTTCGCTGTACCTGCGCAAGTCGCTCGACGAGACGTCGACGAGCGCATCGCGCGACAAGAAGGACGCCGGCACGATCCGCGGCGTGTGGCAACACAAGGGGGCGTTCTTCACGGTGGTCGGCTTCACGGCCGGCGGCTCGCTGATCTTCTACACGTTCACGACGTACATGCAGAAGTACCTGGTCAACACCGCCGGCATGCATGCGAAGACGGCCAGCAACGTGATGACCGTCGCGCTGCTCGTCTACATGCTGATGCAGCCGGTGTTCGGCGCGCTGTCGGACAAGATCGGCCGCCGCACGTCGATGATCCTGTTCGGTGCGTTCGCGGTGATCGGCACGGTGCCGCTGATGCATGCGCTGAAGGACGTGACGAGCCCCGTGGCCGCGTTCGTGCTGATCACGGTCGCGCTGGCGATCGTCAGCTTCTACACGTCGATCAGCGGCCTCATCAAGGCCGAGATGTTCCCGCCGGAAGTGCGCGCGATGGGGGTGGGCCTGTCGTATGCGGTCGCGAACGCGATCTTCGGCGGTTCGGCCGAGTACGTCGCGCTGTGGTTCAAGTCGATCGGCAGCGAGGAAACCTTCTACTGGTACGTGACGGTGCTGTGCGCGATCTCGCTGATCGTGTCGTGGCGCATGCGCGATCCGAGCAAGGAAGGGTATCTGCGCCACGAGCCGTGATCGGAGGCGCGTCGCGCGTACTTGCACGATGACGAACGTCCGGTCGGTTGGCGGTTTTTTGCGGCGTGCGATGACACGTGCGGCGACATCCGCTGTTCGACCCGGCACGTGCCGGCACGAGCGTGCCGCGTCATATCGATATGGAAATCGATTCGTTGTCCGCGGCGCGCGATTTCCTTAATCTGACTGCGTAGTTCGTGTGACACCTCCTTGACTGGGATTCGCGCCCGCTGCTTGCAGCGGGCGTTTTTTTATGCGGCAGCGCGTGCCTGCAGCCCGCGCGCCTCATCACGAAACCCGCAGAGCAAAGCACCATTTGTTGGTTCGAATTCGCCGCGCGCGCTGATACGTTAGCGGCTTCGCGACGACACACTTCGTCGCGATGTTCTTCGAACCGTGCCGCCGCGCGATCCGCGGCGGCCTCCATAACAAATCAGGTCGTGCTCATGAAAATCAACACGCTCGCTACGTGGCTCATCGGGGTCGCGCTCGTTACCGCAGGCACCGTCGCGCATGCGGACCGTCTCGACGACATCAGGAAGGCCGGCGTGCTGCGGGTCGCGACGTTCGACAGCAATCCGCCGTTCGGCTATGTCGACGCGAAAAGCAATCGCATCGTCGGTCTCGACGTCGATTACGCGAAGGCGTTGGCCGACAAGCTCGGCGTGAAGCTGCAACTGCAACCGACCAACCCCGCGAACCGCATCCCGTTCCTGACGTCCGGCAAGGTCGATCTCGTGCTCGCGAATTTCACGATCACCGACGAGCGCGCGAAGCAGGTCGACTTCAGCATTCCGTATTTCTCGTCGGGCCAGCAGTTTCTCGCGAAGAAGGGCGTGCTGAAATCGGCCGACCAGTTGAACGGCCTGCGCGTCGGCGCGGACAAGGGCACGACCAACGAGATCACGCTGCGCGAGAAATTCCCGAAGGCGACGATCGTCGCGTACGACGACACGCCGTTCGCGTTCGCCGCGCTGCGCGCCGGCAACGTGCAGGCCATCACGCAGGACGGCCCGAAGCTGATCGGCCTGCTCGCGAACGTGCCCGACAAGCAGAACTACGAGATCCCGGCGTTCACGATCTCGAACGACTACATGGGCGTCGGCGTGCCGAAAGGCGAGACGCGCCTGCTCGGCTTCGTCAACGACACGCTGAAGGGGCTCGAGGCGAGCGGTCGCGCCACGCAGATCTACGACGCATGGTTCGGGCCGACCACGAAAACGCCGCTCACGCGCATTTTCCGTATCGGCGACAAGACCTGAGCGGTCTCGCACGTGCGCCGCGATCGGCCTGAACATCGGCCGTGCGGCGCTTTTTGTTTTCATCCGAACGTGCGCTTCGTGCGCGCGCCACAGCATGCTCGGCTTGGCTCCCAAATATCTGTCCTGGCTCTGGCAGGGCTTCCTGCTGACACTCGGCCTCGCAGCCGCGTCGGCGGTCGCCGCGACCATCGGCGGGCTACTGCTCGCCGTGATGCGGCATGCGCGCGGCAGGGCGCCGCGCGCGGTCGCCGCGGCCTACGTCGTCGCGTTCCGCAACACGCCGCTGCTCGTGCAGTTGCTGTTCTGGTATTTCGGCGTCGCGTCGTTGCTGCCCGATACGTGGATCGCGTGGCTCAACGCGCGCCATGCGGCGAGCGTGGGCCCGTTCACGCTCGCGTGGCCGTCGTTCGAATTCGTCGCGGGCTGGGTCGGCTTGAGCGCCTATACCGCGGCATTCGTCGCCGAGGAATGCGAGGCCGGCCTGCGCGGCGTGCGACGTGCGCAACACGATGCGGCGGCCGCGCTCGGCCTCACGCCGATGCAGTCGCTGCGCTACGTGGTGCTGCCGCAGGCCGTGCGCATCGCGCTGCCGCCGCTGTTCGGCCAATACATGAATCTCGTGAAGAACTCGTCGCTCGCGATGGCGATCGGCGTCGCCGAGCTGTCGTATGCGTCGCGGCAGGTGGAGACCGAGACGTTCAAGACGTTCGCCGCGTTCGGCGTCGCGACGTTGCTGTACGTCGCGGCGGTGGCCGCGATCGAGGCCGGTGCGTATGCGGCCACGCAATGGCGCGACCGGCTCGGAGCGGGGCGCTGACGATGGATCTTTCGCTGCTCGTCTCCAATTTGCCGTACCTGCTCGTCGGCGCGTTCCCTGACGGTCCGCTCGGCGGCGCCGCGCTGTCGCTGGTGCTGGCGCTCGCGTCCGCGATCGCGTCGGCCGGGCTCGGCGTGGCGCTCGGCGTCGCGATGGCGCTCGCACGCGGTCCGGCGCGCGTGCTGCTGCTCGCATTCATCGGCTTCTTTCGCGCGATTCCGGTGCTGATGCTGATCTTCTGGACGTATTTCCTGATGCCCGTGCTGCTGCACATGGACGTGCCGGGGCTCGCGACGGTCGTGTGCGCGCTGGCGCTGGTCGGCGGCGCGTATCTCGCGCATGCGGTGCATGCGGGGATCGTCGCGGCGGGCGACGGGCAATGGCAGGCCGGGCTGTCGCTCGGGCTCACGCGCTGGCAGACGGTGCGCTACGTGCTGTTGCCGCAGGCGATCCGGATCATGACGCCGTCGTTCGTCAACCAGTGGGTCGCGCTCGTGAAGGACACGTCGCTCGCGTATATCGTCGGCGTGCCGGAACTGTCGTTCGTCGCGACCCAGGTGAACAACCGGCTGATGGTGTATCCGGCGCCGATCTTCCTGTTCGTCGCGGCGATCTATCTGGTGCTGTGCACGTCGCTCGACGGCGCGGCGCGGTGGTTGCTGTCGCGCCGTCCGAGGGCGCAGCGCATCGCGCAGGCGGCGGAGCGCACCGAACCCGCGCGGTGACGGCGTGCCGCCCGATGCAGGCGGCGGATTTCCGGTGATGAAGATAGGTGGCCGCGTCGCCGCTGGTCGAGCGGCGACGGGCGTGAGCATGCTGCTGTGGTCGCGGTGCGCTTCTTGGCGTGAATGCCGGCGTTCGCGCGTCAGGACGCGCTGTAATGCGTATCGAACACCGCGCGCAGCGTCGACGAACCGGTCGCGAAGTCGCCCCACAGCGGGCCGTCGCTTTGCGCGAACGCGAACGGCGTCGTACTGATCGACGCGAGGCGCAAGCGCCATTGCGCGGCTTCCTGGCGGAACGCGGTGAGCTGCATGTCGGACAGCGCCGTCTGCGCGCTGGCCAGCGTGACGAGCGGATCGACCGGATCGTTCGCGATTCGCACCTCGAAATGCAGGTGCGGGCCCGTTGCGGCGCCGGTCATCCCGACCGAGCCGATGCGCTGGCCTTGCTTCACGGTTTCGCCGACCTTCAGCCCGCGCGCGAACGCGGACAGGTGCGCGTAGTAGGTCGAATAGCCGTCCGCATGATCGACGATCACATAGCGGCCGTAGCCGCCCGGATCGGTGCCGACGAACGACACGACGCCGTCGGCGGCCGCATCGACCGGCGTGCCGCTGGGCGCGGCGAGGTCCACGCCCGTATGGAACGCCATCGCCTGCGACAGCGGATGGATGCGCTCGCCGAAGAACGAGCTGATGCGCGTCCACTTGACCGGCATCGTGAACGCGGCAGCTTCGAGCGGCGAACCGTCGAGCGTGTAGTAGGCCCCGTGCTCGGCGCCCGGCGCGCGGAACCAGATCGCGCCGAACGTGCGGCCGGCGACGCGCAGCTCGAGCGCGGTGAGGCGCGGCGTGCCGTCGTTCGTGTCGAACGCGATGCGGTAATAGTCGCCGCGCTGCGCACTCGCGCGCATCGCGACCTTGCCGGTGACGAGATCGCCGAGCTGGATGCGTACTTCGGGCGGCACGTCGAGACGGTTCAGCGTATCGGACAGCGTGAGCTCGATGTCGCCCGCGCGCATCCCGCGCTGGGAATCGGGCGACGCGAACTGGAACAGGCTCGCGTAGCCGAGCATGTCGTTGCGATGCGCGCTGAGCGGCGCGAACAGGCCCGGCTGCAGGCTGCGATCGGTGCGATCGACGTGTTCGTTGCGTTCGCCGATCGTGCGGGCGAGCTCGCTCGTCACGAAATGCTGGGCGGTGGGAAACGGCGTATCGGACAGCACGCGCTGCGGCAGCGCGGCCGTGCCCGAGTCGACGGCGCCCGGCAGTTGCGACACGGCCGGCAGGGCGGCGGCGAGGCCGAATGCGGCGAGCGCGCCGAGCACGGCGGCCGGCACGAGCGCGCGCACGGCGCGCTGCGCGCGACCGGGCGCGGCGGCATCAGGGGTTGCGACGGACTTGACCAAGGTGTCCACATCCAGGAAAGCGGTTCAAAGGGGTGTGGGCGAGGGCCGCCGGCGGCACATCGTCGAACGGCGACGGGGCGGGCGGCGGGCGTGCAACAAAACAGGCCCCGCCAGGGGCCTGTGTCGTTTCCGTTCGACCCAACGCGCGGGGCGGGCCCGCTTCGAACGGCGGCGTGCATACCGGGTCGAACCCGGTTATCACGCAGACGCTAAAGAAAGATGACAGCGTCAGTCTACCGATGTTCCGCGAAACGTTAAAAATTTTAAAGGGGGTCAGCTCATTCGTTTCACAGTGCGGTAAATCGGGTTAAATCAGCATTTGTTACGACGATTTTGATCGGTCAGGCAATTTTTGCGCGCGTCGGCGCAGGGCGGCGGAGGTGCGGACGGCGTCGAAACCGGCGTCGAGCATCGCCTCGGCGTCGTTCCACAGGTTGCCGCGCAGCCGGTTGGTCCAGATCATCGACGCGAACACGCCTTCGAGCAGCGACACGAGATAGACGGCGGCCAGATGCACGTCGAGATCGGCGGCCACTTCGCCGGCCGCGATCGCGCGACGCAGCAGCGCCTTGGTGATGCGCAGCATCTGCAACTCGAGCAGCATGCGGCGCCGCTGCAGCGCACCGTTTTCCTCGCTCTGCTCGCACTTCGTATAGAGAATCACCAGCACGCGCTGCATCGGGCCCGGCTCGCCGCATTCCTGCAGGTAGTGCGACGCGGCGCGCCGCAGCGTCGCGAACGGCGGCAGGCCGTCGCCCGCGTCGAAACCTTCGGAGGTGCGTGCGAACGCGCGGTCGCACATCGCCAGACACACTTCCATCTTGTTGCGGTAGTGGCCGTAGACGGCGCCCCGCGACATCCCGGCGGCCTCGGCGAGGTCCGCCATCGCGGTTTGCGCGACGCCGCGCTCGAGCAGCACGAGCTCGGCGGCGTCGAGGATCCGGTGCTTGATGGCGAGCGATTCTTCCCGGGTCTTGCGGGCCATGTCGTGAAATTCCTTACAGTTCGCTGTCGTTTTATTGAGACAAAGTGTGTGCCGGATTGAGGCGGCCTGTATTTAATCAGTCGTGACTGATTATAATCGGCCACCCTGAGCCGCCGCATTGTATCGGCGGCGAGTGATCCGAGGTCAGAACATGAATAACAAACGCACCCTGTGGCGCCGCCTGCGGCCGGCGCCGTTCGCGCTCGCGGCGCTGCTGGCCGTGGCGGGATGCGGAAAGGGCGACAAGAACGCCGCGCCGGAGACCGCGAAGCAGGCCACCGTCGTGACGGTACGCCCGACGGCCGTGCCGATGACCGTCGAACTGCCGGGCCGGCTCGACGCATATCGGCAGGCGGAGGTGCGCGCGCGGGTCGCGGGCATCGTCACCGCCCGTACCTACGAGGAAGGCCAGGAAGTGAAGCAGGGCGCGGTGCTGTTCCGCATCGATCCCGCGCCGCTGAAGGCCGCCCGCGACGCCGCGCAGGGCGCGCTCGCGAAGGCGCAGGCCGCCGCGCTCGCGGCGACCGACAAGCGCCGCCGTTACGACGACCTCGTGCGCGATCGCGCGGTGAGCGAGCGCGACCACACCGAGGCCGTCGCGGCCGACACGCAGGCGAAGGCCGAGGTCGCATCCGCGAAGGCCGAACTCGCGCGGGCCCAGCTGCAGCTCGACTACGCGACCGTCACCGCGCCGATCGCGGGCCGCGCACGGCGCGCGCTCGTGACCGAGGGAGCGCTCGTCGGCCAGGACCAGGCGACGCCGCTCACGACCGTCGAGCAGCTCGATCCGATCTACGTGAACTTCTCGCAGCCGGCCGCCGACGTCGACGCATTGCGTCGCGCGGTGAAGAGCGGGCGCGCGACGGGCATCGCGCAGCACGACGTCGCGGTGACGCTGCTGCGCGCCGACGGCACCGCGTATCCGCTGAAGGGCAAGTTGCTGTTCAGCGATCTCGCGGTCGATCCGACCACCGACACCGTCGCGATGCGCGCGCTGTTCCCGAATCCGGAGCGCGAGCTGCTGCCCGGCGCGTATGTGCGGATCGCGCTCGACACGGCGGTCGACCAGCGGGCGATCCTCGTGCCGCGCGACGCGCTGCTGCGCACGACCGACCGGACGTCGGTGCGCGTGGTCGGCGCGAACGGCAAGGTCGAGGACGTCGAAGTCACGGCCGACCAGATGAGCGGCCACGACTGGCGCGTCACACGCGGCCTCGCGGGCGGCGAGCGCGTGATCGTCGACGACGCCGCGCAGTTCGCACCTGATACGGTCGTCAAGCCCGTCGAGAAGGCGCCGCCGTCGAAGGCGGCGCCGGCCGCGGCCGCTTCGCAGGCGGCCGCCCGTCAAACCTGACCGGTTCAAACCAACATGGCACGTTTCTTCATCGATCGCCCCGTCTTCGCGTGGGTGATCGCCATCTTCATCATGCTGGGCGGCCTGTTCGCGATCCGCGCGCTGCCCGTCGCGCAGTACCCGGACATCGCGCCGCCCGTCGTCAGCATCTATGCGACGTACCCGGGCGCGTCCGCGCAGGTCGTCGAGGAATCGGTGACCGCGCTGATCGAGCGCGAGATGAACGGGGCGCCGGGGTTGCTGTATACGTCCGCGACGAGCAGCGCCGGGGCGGCGTCGCTGTACCTGACGTTCAAGCAGGGCGTGAACGCCGATCTCGCGGCCGTCGAAGTGCAGAACCGGCTGAAGACGGTCGATGCGCGCCTGCCCGAGCCCGTGCGCCGCGACGGCATCCAGGTCGAGAAGGCCGCCGACAACATCCAGCTCGTCGTGTCGCTGACGTCCGACGACGGCCGGATGACCGACGTGCAGCTCGGCGAATACGCGTCGGCGAACGTCGTGCAGGCGCTGCGCCGCGTCGAGGGCGTCGGCAAGGTACAGTTCTGGGGCGCCGAATATGCGATGCGGATCTGGCCCGACCCGGTGAAGCTGGCCGGGCACGGCCTCACCGCGTCGGACATCGCGTCGGCCGTGCGGGCGCACAACGCGCGCGTGACGATCGGCGACATCGGCCGCAGCGCGGTGCCGGACAGCGCGCCGATCGCGGCGACCGTGTTCGCGGACGCGCCGCTGAAGACGCCGGCCGAGTTCGGTGCGATCGCGTTGCGCGCGCGGGCCGACGGTTCCGCGCTGTTCCTGCGCGACGTCGCGCGCGTCGAATTCGGCGGCAACGACTACAACTATCCGTCGTACGTGAACGGCAAGGTCGCGACCGGGATGGGCATCAAGCTCGCGCCGGGCTCGAACGCGGTGTCCACCGAGAAGCGCGTGCGCGCGACGATGGACGAGCTGTCCGCGTACTTCCCGCCGGGCGTGAAATACCAGATTCCGTACGAGACGTCGTCGTTCGTGCGCGTGTCGATGAACAAGGTCGTCACGACGCTGATCGAGGCCGGCGTGCTGGTGTTCCTCGTGATGTTCCTGTTCATGCAGAACCTGCGCGCGACGCTGATCCCGACGCTCGTCGTGCCGGTCGCGCTAGCGGGCACGTTCGGCGTGATGTATGCGGCCGGCTTCTCGATCAACGTGCTGACGATGTTCGGGATGGTGCTCGCGATCGGCATCCTCGTCGACGACGCGATCGTCGTCGTCGAGAACGTCGAGCGACTGATGGTCGAGGAGGGGCTCGGGCCGTACGACGCGACCGTCAAGGCAATGCGGCAGATCAGCGGCGCGATCGTCGGGATCACCGTGGTGCTGACGTCGGTGTTCGTGCCGATGGCGTTCTTCGGCGGCGCGGTGGGCAACATCTACCGGCAGTTCGCGCTGTCGCTCGCGGTATCGATCGGCTTCTCGGCCTTTCTCGCGCTGTCGCTGACGCCCGCGCTGTGCGCGACGCTGCTCAAGCCGGTGTCCGGCGACCATCACGAGAAGCGTGGCTTCTTCGGCTGGTTCAACCGCTTCGTCGCGCGCGCGACGCAACGCTACGCGACGCGGGTCGGCACGATGCTGAAGAAACCGCTGCGCTGGTTCGTCGTGTACGGCGCGCTGACCGCGGCGGCCGCGCTGATGCTCACGCAGTTGCCGAGTGCATTCCTGCCCGACGAGGACCAGGGCAACTTCATGGTGATGGTGATTCGCCCGCAAGGCACGCCGCTCGCGGAAACGATGCAGAGCGTGCGCGAGGTCGAGTCGAGCATCCGCCGCGACGAGCCGACCGCCTATACGTATGCGCTCGGCGGCTTCAACCTGTACGGCGAAGGGCCGAACGGCGGGATGATCTTCGTCACGCTGAAGAACTGGAAGGAGCGCAAGGCCGCACACGATCACGTGCAGTCGATCGTCGCGCGCATCAACGAGCGCTTCGCGGGCACGCCGAACACGACGGTGTTCGCGATGAATTCGCCGGCACTGCCCGATCTCGGTTCGTCGAGCGGTTTCGACTTCCGGCTGCAGAATCGCGGCGGGCTCGACTACGCGGCGTTCAGCGCCGCGCGCGAGCAACTGCTCGCGGCGGGGCGCAAGGATCCGGCGCTGACCGACCTGATGTTCGCGGGTACGCAGGACGCGCCGCAACTGAAGCTCGACATCGATCGCGCGAAGGCGTCCGCGCTCGGCGTGTCGATGGACGAGATCAACACGACGCTCGCGGTGATGTTCGGCTCCGACTATATCGGCGACTTCATGCACGGCACGCAGGTGCGGCGCGTGATGGTGCAGGCCGACGGGCTGCACCGGCTCGATCCGGACGACGTGAGGAAGCTGCGCGTGCGCAACGCGCGCGGCGAGATGGTGCCGCTCGCGGCGTTCGCGACGCTGCACTGGACGCTCGGGCCGCCGCAGCTCACGCGCTACAACGGCTATCCGTCGTTCACGATCAACGGCTCGGCCGCGGCAGGCCACAGCAGCGGCGAGGCGATGAGCGCGATCGAGCGGATCGCCGCGACGCTGCCGCCCGGCATCGGCCATGCGTGGTCGGGGCAGTCGTTCGAGGAGCGGCTGTCGGGCGCGCAGGCGCCGATGCTGTTCGCGCTGTCGGTGCTCGTCGTGTTCCTCGCGCTCGCGGCGCTCTACGAGAGCTGGTCGATTCCGTTCGCGGTGATGCTGGTCGTCCCGCTCGGCGTGATCGGCGCGGTGCTCGGCGTGACGCTGCGGGCGATGCCGAACGACATCTATTTCAAGGTGGGGCTGATCGCGACGATCGGGCTGTCCGCGAAGAACGCGATCCTGATCGTCGAAGTCGCGAAGGATCTCGTGGCGCAGCGCGTGTCGCTCGTCGACGCGGCGCTCGAGGCCGCGCGCCTGCGGCTGCGGCCGATCGTGATGACCTCGCTCGCATTCGGCGTCGGCGTACTGCCGCTCGCGTTCGCATCGGGCGCCGCGTCCGGCGCGCAGAGGGCGATCGGCACGGGCGTGCTCGGCGGCGTGATCACGGCGACCGTGCTCGCGGTGTTTCTCGTCCCGCTGTTTTTCGTGATCGTCGGCCGCCTGTTCGACGTCGGCCCGCGCCGGCGCGGCGGGTCGCGGCCGGCGACGATGGAGGGTTCGCAACCATGATGTTCGCGCTGAACGTATGCGCCGCGCGGCGGGTTCCGGTCGCGCTGGCCGCTGCACTCGCGCTCGCCGGCTGCTCGCTCGCGCCGCGTTACGAGCGCCCGGCGGCGCCGGTGCCGGCAAGCTATGCGCCGCTCGACGGCAGTACCGCGCCGGCGGCCGAACCGGCCGCGGCGCAGGATGCCGCGTTGCTCGACGACTGGCATGCGTATTTCACCGATCCGGCGCTGCAGGCGTGGATCGATGCGGCGCTCGCGAACAACCGCGACCTGCGGATCGCGGCCGGCCGGCTCGAGGAAGCGCGCGCGTTGTACGGCGTGCAGCGCGCGGACCTGATGCCGTCGGTCGACGCGCAGCTCGGCTATGAACGCGCGCGCCAGTACGATCCGGTCGTGCGCGAAAGCGCGATCAGCGGGCTGTATCGCGCGGGCGTCGGCGTCAGCGCGTACGAGCTCGACCTGTTCGGCCGCGTGCGCAACCTGTCCGACGCGGCGCTCGCCGAATACTTCGCGACGGCCGACGCGCAGCGCACGGTCCGCATCGGCGTGATCGCCGAAGTGGCCGGCGCGTACGTATCGGAACGTGCACTGCACGAGCAGCGGGCGCTGGCGCAGCGCACGCTCGATGCGCGCGAGCGGATCGCCGCGCTCACGCAACGCCGCTATGCCGCCGGCACGAGCGACGCGATCGAGTTGCGCTCGGCCGAGATGCTGGTCGCGTCCGCGCGCGCGTCGCAGGCCGCGCTGCAGCGCGAGCATGCGCAGGCCGTGCGGGCGCTGCAACTGCTGGCGGGCGATTTCGCGCGCCACGTGCCCGCCGACGCGACCGCGCTCGACACGCTGTCGATCGCACCCGTGGCGCCGGGCGCGCCGAGCGCATTGCTCGAACGGCGGCCGGACGTTCGCCAGGCCGAGGCACGGCTGAAAGCCGCGAACGCGAACATCGGCGCGGCGCGCGCGGCGTTCTTCCCGCGCATCGCGCTGACGACCGACTACGGCTCCGTGAGCGACGCGTTCTCGAATCTGTTCGCGGCCGGCACGAGCGTGTGGACCTTCGCGCCGCGCATCACGCTGCCGATCTTCGCGGGCGGACGCAATCGCGCAAACCTCGACGTTGCGAACGCGCGCAAGGACATCGCGGTCGCCGAATACGAGAAGGCCGTGCAGACCGCGTTTCGCGAAGTGGCCGATGCATTCGCCGCGCGCGACTGGATCGACCGGCAGCTTGCCGCGCAGCAGGACGTGTATGCGGCGGACGGCGCGCGGCTGAAGCTCGCGGAGCGTCGTTACGCGGGCGGCGTCGCGACCTATCTCGAACTGCTCGACGCGCAGCGCAGCACGTACGAGTCGGGGCAGGAGCTGATCCGGCTCAGGCAGCTCAGGCTCGCGAACGCGATCGCGCTGTATCGCGCGCTCGGCGGCGGCTGGGCGCCGGCATCGGCGCAGGCCGCGGCTTCCGCGTGAGATGGGCGATTGTGTTGCCTGGCGCCGCCGCGTGCCGGGCAACACGACGGCGGCTGCACGATTCGATGTGCGGTCGTCGCTTCGACGGGGCGTGCTGTCCGCCGTACCGCCTTGCGCCATCGGCGCTTCTTTTTGCCGGCCCGCGCATCGTTCTCATCTCCCGGCCGCGCGCAGCGGCGGCTTCTGCTGCCGCCCCCATCCATAGACCCATCGTGTCGCCCGCCGGCGCAAGCATGTGCCGCGTCTCTTCGTTTCTCATCTCATCCGATCCGGCATGCCACGCGTGTTCCGGCGGCCGAGCATGCTGTCGATTCCCGATCCGTAATTGACGATCGAATTAATCAATGTATTGGAATCAATCGCGGCGGCAAAGTGTCGCAGTAAAACGTTTGTATGCTTTTCGCAATCGTTTGCGCGATAAATCCATATTGATAAGATTCCGCCGTTAATTTCCTGTCAGTTGAAAATGATTCGATATTCATGTTGCGATCGGACAACGATGGCGGCACTGGACAATGTTTTGTCCTTTGACAGGAGGCCGCGCGCAAGCCGGTGCCGACGAGGAGGGATATGGCAGAGACGATTATCGGCAAAAAAATCCCTTAATCTTCAAGCGCTTCCGGAAAATCAAAAAGGAGTGCGGATAAAAGATCCGGAATTGAAAGACAAAAGGAATGAATGAGCTTCTGGAGGGGTGAATCGAACATTGTCAGATGCATTTGACAATGATTTACAGAAATCTTTCGTTGTTATCTCGATAATGCCGCCTCGTGTCGGACGGGAGCCAGCACACGCTGCCGTTTTTATCCGCCACGTCGTTCATTCCATTTGCACTCCTTACGGGAAACGTCATGAAAAAATCTCTCCTGACCGCTGTCGCACTCGCGGCCCTGTCCACCTCGGCCTTCGCGGCGGGCACCGGCACGATCAACTTCACGGGCGAGATCGTCGCGGGCGCATGCGGCATCGATGCGAACTCGGTCAACCAGACCGTGCAGCTCGGCAAGGTGCCGACCAACAAGTTCAAGCAAGCCGGCGACAAGTCGGACCCGGTGTCGTTCGACATCAAGCTGACCGACTGCGACACCAGCATCGCGCAGAACGCGTACTTCACGTTCACGGGCACGTCGAGCGCCGGCCAGCCGAAGCTGCTCGCCACGATCGGTTCGGCAACCAACGTCGGCATCCGCCTGCAGTCCGCGTCGGGCGAATACCTCGACAACGGCGCCGAGCAGAAGGCGCCGACGCTGCTGCAGAACGGCACGAACACCGCGCGCTTCGCGGCGATGTACGAAGCGACGGCAGCCGGCGTGACGCCGGGTACCGCCGACGGCGTCGCGAACTTCACGGTCCGCTACCAGTAAGCGTCCGTACCGGAGGAGGGAGGCGTGCGTCCCTTCCTCCTTCGTCTTTCCTCCCGTTTTCCTTCTCCCTGGACTCCCGGTAGCGCCGCGTGCGAATCAGACATTCCTTCCTTTGCGTCTCCGTGCTGGTCGTCGGCAGCCAGAGCCATGCGACGGAATTCAATTCGTCGTTCCTCGACATCGACGGAACGAGCAACGTCGACCTGTCGCAGTTCTCGCAGCCGGACTTCACGTTGCCCGGCGAGTACATGCTCGACGTGCAGGTCAACGACCTGTACCTCGGACTGCAGCCGATCGAATTCGTGACCGTCGATGCGACGGGCGCGGGCAAGCCGTGCCTGCGACCGGAGCTCGTCGCGCGGTTCGGCCTGAAGCCGTCGCTGGTCAAGGATCTGCCGCGCTTTCGGGGCGGTTGCGTCGACCTGGCTGCGATCGAAGGGGCGACCGTGCGTTACCTGAAAAGCGACGGGCGGCTCAAGATCACGATTCCGCAGGCCGCGCTCGAATTCACCGATTCGACTTACCTGCCGCCGGACCACTGGTCCGAAGGGATTCCCGGCGCGATGCTCGACTATCGCGTGATCGCGAACACGAACCGCAACTTCGGTGCGGCCGGCGGGCAGACGAATTCGATCCAGGCCTACGGGACGGTGGGCGCGAACTGGGAGGCGTGGCGCTTGCGCGGCGACTACCAGGCGCAATCGAACGTGGGTAACACGGCGTACGCGGATCGCACGTTCCGCTTCAGCCGGCTCTACGCATTTCGCGCACTGCCGTCGATCCAGTCGACGGTGACGTTCGGCGACGACTACCTGAGCTCCGACATCTTCGACACGTTCGCGCTGACGGGCGCGTCGATCCGCAGCGACGACCGCATGCTGCCGCCGTCGCTGCGCGGCTATGCGCCGCTGATCTCGGGCGTGGCGCGGACCAACGCGACCGTGACCGTGTCGCAGGCCGGCCGCGTGCTGTACGTGACACGCGTGTCGCCGGGCGCGTTCGCGCTGCAGAACATCAACACGAGCGTGCAGGGCACGCTCGACGTCGCGGTCGAGGAAGAGGACGGCAGCGTGCAGCGCTTCCAGGTGACGACCGCCGCCGTGCCGTTCCTCGCGCGCACCGGACAGTTGCGCTACAAGGCCGCGGTCGGCAAGCCGCGACTGTTCGGCGGCGCCGGCATCACGCCGTTCTTCGGTTTCGGCGAAATCGCATACGGCCTGCCGTTCGACGTCACCGCGTATGGCGGCTTCATCGCGGCGTCGGGCTACACGTCGGTCGCACTCGGCGTCGGCCGCGATTTCGGCGCCTTCGGCGCGGTGTCGGCCGACGTCACGCACGCGCGGGCGCGCCTGTGGTGGAGCGGCGCGACACGCAACGGCAACTCGTATCGCATCAACTATTCGAAGCACTTCGACGGGCTCGATGCCGACGTGCGCTTCTTCGGCTACCGCTTCTCCGAGCGCGAGTACACCAACTTCGCGCAATTCTCCGGCGATCCGACGTCATACGGCCTCGCCAACAGCAAGCAGCGCTATTCGGCGACGATGTCGAAGCGCTTCGGCAATACGTCGACCTATTTCTCGTACGACCAGACGACCTACTGGGCGCGTGCGTCCGAGCAGCGGGTCGGCCTGACGCTCACGCGTGCGTTCTCGATCGGCACGCTGCGCAACCTGAACGTCAGCGTGTCGGCATTCCGCACGCAGAGCGCGGGCGCGAGCGGCAACCAGTTCTCGGTCACCGCGACGCTGCCGATCGGCGGCAACCACACCGTCACGTCGAACCTGACGACGGGCAGCGGCAGCACCAGCGTGAACGCCGGCTACATCTACGACGACCCGGCCGGCCGCACGTACCAGGTCAATGCGGGCGCGACCGACGGCCGCGCGTCGGCGAACGCGAGCTTCCGCCAGCGCACGTCGGCGTACCAGCTCACCGCGCAGGCGTCGACGCTCGCCAATGCGTATGCGGCCGCGTCGCTCGAAGTCGACGGCTCGTTCGTCGCGACGCAGTACGGCGTGTCCGCGCACGCGAACGGCAATGCGGGCGATACGCGGCTGCTGGTGTCGACCGACGGCGTGCCCGACGTGCCGTTGTCCGGCACGCTCACGCATACCGACTCGCGCGGCTACGCGGTGCTCGACGGCATCTCGCCGTACAACGTGTACGACGCGACCGTCAACGTCGAGAAGCTGCCGCTCGAAGTGCAGGTGACGAACCCGATTCAGCGCATGGTGCTGACCGACGGCGCGATCGGCTTCGTGAAATTTTCCGCCGCGCGCGGCAGCAACCTGTACCTGACGCTGACCGACGCGGCCGGCAAGCCGCTGCCGTTCGGTGCGTCGGTGCAGGATGCGGCGAACGGCAAGGAACTCGGCATCGTGGGCGAAGGCGGCGCGGCGTTCCTGACCCAGGTTCAGCCGAAATCCACGCTGGCGGTGCGGGCGGGCGAACGGACGCTCTGCACGATCGACGCACTGCCGAACCAACTCCAACTCGAAGGCACGCCGATTCCGCTGACGTGCCGGACACCCGGCGAGTCGCATGCGGCGGCCGTGCGGGTCGAACGATGATTTCCATGGATCCAGCGATGAAGAACGTTTTCTCCCTTGCTTTCCCGCGGCGCGCGCTGTGCGCGTTCGCGGCCGTCGGTGCGGTGCTGGCAGGCGCCGCGCATGCGGCGATCGTGCCCGACCGCACGCGCGTGATCTTCAACGAAGGCGAGCAGGCCGCGATCGTGACGATCGCCAACAAGAGCACGACGTATCCGTATCTCGTGCAGTCGTGGCTCGAGGATGCGAAGGGCAACAAGATCACGTCGCCGCTGATGGTCGTGCCGCCGCTGCAGCGGGTGGAGGCGAACGAGCGCAACGTGCTGCGGATCGCGAAGCTGCCCGGCGCGCAGTTGCCCGCCGATCGAGAAACGGTGTTCTACCTGAACATCCGCGAAGTGCCGCCGAAGACCGACACGCCGAACACGCTGCAGATCGCGCTGCATACGCAGATGAAGCTGTTCTACCGGCCGAAGGCCGTGCAGCCCGCGCGCGACGAGGATTGGACGCTGCCGATGACGCTGCGGGTGGATGCGGCCGCGCACAAGCTGGTGTTCGACAACCCGACGCCGTACCACGTGACGGTGGTCGACGTGAGCGCGGGCGCGCAAAAAACGCCGGTGCCGATCGAGCCGACGATGGTGAGCCCGATGAGCACGGCCGACGTGCCGTTCAAGGCGGCGACGCCATCGACGCTGTTCGTCACGCATATCGACGATTACGGCGGCCAGGTGGCGGTCGAGTATGCGTGCGAGGCCGGTGTGTGCAAGAGCGTGAAGAAATGAGCGGGGGCGCTCGAAGCGGGGCGGCGACGCGAACGCCCGGGTGGCTCCGGTGGTGGGTGCTCGCGCTGTTCGTCGCGTTTGCGCAGCCGGCGTGGGCGTTGAAATGCGTCGCGAACGGCAGCGGCATGTCGCTGACCGAATCGATCGGCAACGTCGCGTCGTATCCGACCGACGCGCCGGACGGCTACGTGATCTGGGTTTCCCCGCCGCGCACGACGACCGGCTATTGCTACAAGGATATTCCCAGGCTGCAGAACTTCCCCGAGCAGGTTTACTTCTACGCGAATCCGGCGATGCAGAATCCGGCGGCATGGGGGCTCGAAGTCGGCATTCGCTACGGTGGCGAAGACCATTACGGGCGCGGCAACCTGCAAGGCGATCGCATCGATACGGGCAGCTCCGTCGGTGTGTGCCATTTGAGCGATTGGGAGGTCGGGCAAGGGCGGTGCCCCAAGGTGCCGATCAGCATCACGTATCAGATCGTCGTGCGCAAGCGCGGAACATGGGTGACGCCGCCGTCGGACGTCTACGCGGTGTTCCAGTTCGACGGCGAACGCGGGCTGAACAGCAACGGGAGCTTCCGCTACTACCTGAGCGGATTGCAAAAGCTCAAGCCGACGCCGTGCACGGTCGACGTGCTGGTGACGCCCGAGCCGGGCATCGTCAATTTCGGGCAGGTGCAGACATCCGGCAACGGCTTCCTGCCGGCCGTGCCGCGCCGGCGGTTTTCGCTGTCGCTGACGAAGAAATGCAGCATTCCGGTGCGCGTCGACGGTTACTTCGAAGCGACGAAAGGCATCGTGCAGAACGGCTTGCTGGTGCCTGACAGCAAGAGCAACTTCGGCATCGGCCTCGAGGACAGCCAGGGCAAGGCGATCGAGTTCAACAAGCAGTTCACGCTCACGCAGTTTCCGGCCAACGTCGCGAATCAGAGCGTGTTGCTCGATGCGGTGCTCAAGTCGTTCGGACCACCGAAGATCGGGCCGTTCGATGCGGCCGCAACGATCCGGATTTTCCTGTATTGAGCGTTGTGCGGCGTCGATCCATTGACCGGGATCGGCGCGACCCGAGCGAACGCGCGCGGCCCGTCGCCGGGGCAGCGTACGGCAGCACGAACCGCCGGGCCGTGTCTCGACCCTACGAAGCCGTTGCTCGAGCAACCTCATCCAGCGACGGCTTCGCACCGGCCCGGTGCCGGCCGATCACCTCACCCAGCCGTTCGAACCGGTACACGAAGGCCGGCGGAAAATTCATCCACGCGACGCCGACCCGTACGGCGCGAATGCGCATGGCTTCCAGATGGCGCGCGGGAATCGGGCAGCGCGGCACATAGGTGAACTGATGGAACGCGCCACCGGCGGCCAGATGGCGCGCAAATGCGCACTGCACGATCGCGACGGCTTGTTCGACCGGCATCGCGACGAGCGGCAACCCGCTCACGATCGCCTGCGCGCGCTGCCCGCCGAAGAAGTCGCCGGTCGTCCCGAGCTCGGCCGCGTCCATCTGCATCACCCGCAACGCCGGAAACTGATGCCGCAGCGCGTTCGCGAAACCGGGATCGGCTTCCACCAACACCAGCCGATCGCTCGCGACGCCGCGTGCGAGCAGCGCGCGCGTGAACACGCCGGTGCCGGCGCCGAGTTCGATCACGGCCGCGCCGTCGCACGGCACCTGTGCGGTGATCAACGCGGCGAGCGCCGGACCGGACGGCGCAAGTGCGCCGACCCGGCGCGGATTGCGCCACCAGCTACGCAGAAACAGCATCCAATCGGGGATTCGCATCGACAGGCTCCTGGAGGGTCGATCGGTCAATGACAGGCGCGGCTAGGCGACCGCTTGCGCGGCGAGATAGCCGGCCGTGATGAACAGCGTGTTCCATAGCGCAATGCCGGCCGCGGCGCCGGACGCGAAACGCGTGAAGCTCGTTTCGAGCAATCCGGCGAGCGCCGGCGCGACGAGCCGGACGAACGGCACCAGTTGCGACCACAGGGCGAGCCGCGTGGGCCGCGCGCGGATGCTTTCGATCAGCGCGTCGATTCTGGCGGGCTGCAGCCGGCCCAGCGGCGCGAGGCGGCGCAGCAGGGTCAGCACGCTGTCTTCCGGCCACAGATTGCCGAGCACGTAATGAAAGAGGCAGCCGGCGAAACTGCCGAGCACCGTGACGACGATCGCTTCCGGCAAGGTCCACGCGCCTTGCGCACCGGCGACGCCGATCATCGCGAGCAGCACGTGCGACGGCAGCACGGGAATCAGCCGTTCGATCAGCGACAGCCCGGCGAGGCAGACGATGCTGTTGGCGCTGGCCAGGCTCAGCGCGAGGCCGAACGGGACGAGCGTGGCGAACTGGTTCATCGCGCGGCTCCCGTGCGACCCGTGCACGACGAGCACGACCAGCACGACGGACACGACGCGTGCGGCCTTCCATGCCAGAATGGCGCGCACCGGCCCGGCGCGAAGGTGGCGCGCCGCGCCGTCTTGCATCGCAGCAACGAAATCGAAGAACGGAACACGGTCATGGCGGGCCTCTCTGGAAAGCGCCGGATGCATGGCGCCGGCAATGCGGCGATCGATGCGCATCGTGGCCCCTCGGCTTTAAGAAGTTTTTAATCGCGGTCCGTCAGGCTGGCGACCTCGCCATTCGAGGAGCGATACCGATGCATATCCTGCTGGTGGAAGACGATGTGATGCTGGCCGACGCCGTGCGGGCCGGCCTCGCGCAGAACGGTTGGCGCGCGGACTGGTCGGCCGACGTGCCGGCGGCGCGGCTCGCGCTCGTCGGGCACGACTACGACGCGGTGCTGCTCGACCTGCAACTGCCGGGCGCGTCCGGTTTCACGCTGCTGGCCGCGATGCGGGCGAACTACGATGCGACACCGGTGCTGATCGTGACCGCGCGCGATCAGTTGAGCGACCGTATTCGCGGCCTCGACGCCGGCGCCGACGACTATCTCGTGAAGCCGTTCCAGCTGGACGAGCTGTATGCGCGGCTTCGGGCGCTGACGCGCCGCAGCCAGGGCCGCGTGTCGGAGCGGCTGGTGTGCCGCGATGTCCATGTCGATCCGGCGCGCCGGGAAGTCACGCGCGCCGGCGAACCGGTCGCGTTGAGCATCCACGAATACCGGACGCTGCTCGCGCTGATGGAGCGGCAAGGGCGAGTCGTCACGCGGGCGCAGCTCGAGGAGCGCGTGTACGGCAACGACGGCGCAATCGAAAGCAACACGATCGCGGTGTACATCCATCAATTGCGGCGCAAGCTCGGCGACGAGCTGATCGTGACGGTGCACGGCTTCGGCTATCGCGTCGGGGAGGGCACGGCATGAGGTCGCTGCGCGTACGCCTGCTCGCGACCGTGATGGCGACGGTCGTCGTGTTCTGGGCCGGCTGGGGCGCGTTTCTCGGCATCGGCCTGTGGCGCGAACAGCGCGGCTGGCGCGACGGCTTGCTCGAGGGCGCCGCGCAACTGCTGCTGTTGTCGTTGCCCGATACGATCGATCGTCTGCCCGAAGTGCGCACGCAGGCGGTGTTGCCGAAAACGGCGTACGGCAAATACGACGTCGCGTTCCAGATCTGGGTCGACGGCCGCAATGTCATGCACAGCGCGGATGCGCCGGGACCCGCGCTCAAGCCGGACATGCGCAATGGCTACGGCGTGAGCGCCGGGCGCGGTATCGCACGCGACGAGACCTGGCGGGTCTATTCGCTGTCGGATCCGGCCGGCCGGATTCACGTGCAGACCGGCGGGCCGGCCACGACGTGGCAGGAGAAGGCCAGCAATGCGGTGCAGCTCGGCCTGTTCAATACGGCGGTGATGCTCGCGATGCTGGGCGTGGCGATCTGGTGGGGGATCCGCTGGTCGTTCGGGCCGGTGCGCGAGGTTCAGCGGGCGATCCAGCACAAGGCCGCGTTCGATTTTTCACCGTTGCCGTTGACGATGCTGCCACGCGAACTCCGGCCGCTCGTCGAATCGTTCAATCGGCTGCTCGCGCGGCTGAGCCAGGCCGTCGATACCGAGCGCCGTTTCATCGGCGATGCGGCGCACGAATTGCGCATTCCGCTGGCGGCGTTGTCGGCGCAGGCGGAAGTGGCATTGCGGGCGGACGATCCGACGGACAAGGACGCCGCGCTGCGCCGGCTGGCAACGGGCGTCGAGCGCAGCGCGCGGCTGTCGGCGCAATTGCTCGAGCTGGCGCGGCTGGATGCCGGCTCGCGTGCGGAGCAGCATGGGCCGGTCGACCTGGCACGGCTGATTGCGCTGATCGCGAGCGACTTCGACGCGGCCGCGCATGCGCGCGGGCAGACGGTGCGGGTGGCGGTCGAGCCGGTATGCGTGTGGGGCGACCTGGACGAAATCGCGATCGCGGTGCGCAACCTGATCGACAACGCGCTGCGTTACGGCCGTGAAGGCGGGCGGGTCGAGATCGCATGCGATGGCGTTGCGGATGCAGGGCGGGTCAGGTTGCGTATCGCGGACGACGGGCCGGGCGTGCCGATCGATCAGCGCGAGCGAATCTTCGAACGCTTCTACCGGGTGCCGGGCACTGCGCAGCCGGGAAGCGGCATCGGCCTGTCGCTGGTCGCGCGCATCGCCGAGTCTCATGGCGGGGCGGTCGACGTGACGTCCGGTATCGACGGGCACGGGCTCGCGGTGATCCTGTCGTTTCCGATCTGGCTCGCGCCGGAGCGGTGGCAGCGCTAGCGTGGACGCCGCCTGGCATCGACCGCGAAAAAAAGCGCCGGCAAGCGGCGCTTCTTCGCATCGGCTACGCGACGCTCAACGCACCCAGCGGCACACCTTGTGATGGTGATGCTCGAAGTGACACACGCGGTGCGGATGCGCTTCGGCGATGGCCGGCACGAGCACGGCGGCGGCCACGGCGGCGGCGGTGAGGGTTTTCAGTAGCGTCTTCATGTCGAGGTCCTGTCGTTGAATGATGAATCAAGAGTGCGCAGCGGCATCACCACTGCGGCCGCTGATCGTCGCGACGGTCGTCACGGTGGTCATCCCGGCGATCGCGGTCGTCACGCGGGCCCGGATGCCGGGCTTCCCAGTCGCGGCGCTCCCAGTAGCGATTTCCGTCCCAGTAACGATCGCCATGCCAGCCGATCGTGACTTCGGCGGGGCCAGGGTAGGCGACGCACCCGGCGAGCATCACGCTCGAGAGCGCGCCCACCATGACTGCGGATAACACGATGGATTTCATGTCGTTCTCCCTTGGTAACGGCAAGTGGATCGTACGAGCCCCCAAAATTTCACGCGGTAAGAAGTTGCTACCGCCGATGACACGTGCAGGCGTTTCGTCAGGAACGTGAAAGCATGCGTTCGCGGTGTGCGGGCCGTCCGCGCAGCGCAGATGCGCACCCGTCCGCGCCGACGACGACTCCGTCCATTGTTCAGACAAATCCTGACGACCCAAAGGGGCATCCCGTAATCGGATTGAGAATGATTTGCGTTTACGTTAAATTTCGTTATCTCGGAATTTGACGGAGCAGATCGATGGCCATGGCGGAAGTACTCGACCGACCGGCGGCGACCGCGGCAAACCCGTTCCTCGGCAGTTGTCCGGACTTGCCGCCGCGCGCCGCGCCGCGTGCGCGCCGGGCGTCCGAGCCCCGTGCGCAGGGCGCGCTGCTCGACGTGCTGATCGCCCATCGCGCGATGCTCGTCAACGTCGCGCGCGGCTTCGTCGGTTGCGCGAGCCGCGCGGAAGACGTCGTGCACGACGTGTTCGTGAAGCTCGTCGAATTTCCGAACCAGGACGCGGTGCGCCAGCCGGTCGCGTACGTGACGCGGATGGTGCGCAATGCGTCGATCGACGCATGCCGCCGGCAGAGCCTGGAAAACGTCTATCACACGGAAGAGGACGACGGCTTCGACGTGCCGTCGCCCGAGCCGACGCCGGAAGCCGCGCTGATGACGCGCGATACGCTGCGGCGCGTGTGGGCCGCGCTCGACGACCTGCCGGCGCGCAGCCGTGCGGCCTTCGAGATGGTGCGGCTGCGCGAGGAGACGCTGCAGACCGCGGCGCGCGCGCTGAACGTGTCGCAGACGCTCGTGCATTTCATGGTGCGCGACGCGGAGCGCCATTGCGCGGAATGCCTCGACGCGTGCCATCGCGGCGTCGCCTGCCCGGTGTTCCTCGGCGGCCGTGCGCGGCGGCGGTAAAAATACGCGCCGGTCAACCGTCTATCAGACAGGAGCGGCCGAATCCGCCGCTTCGCCTCCTTCAACCGCCCAGCGATTTCCGATCATGACGCAAGCCCCGACGCCTTCCGCCGACACCGACGATCTCGTCTATACGGTCGTCATCAACGACGAAGAACAGTATTCGATCTGGCCGACGTTCCGGCCCGTGCCCGCCGGCTGGCGCGAAGTGGGCGTGAGCGGCCCGAAGGCCGATTGTCTCGCGCACATCGAGACCGTCTGGACCGACATGCGCCCGGCGAGCCTGCGCCGCGCGATGGACGGCGAGCGCGCGACGCGCGCGTCGTGATCTGCTGCGCCGCGGGTGCGGCGCCTCACCTGAAGAGGACGTTTGCATGACCCTGCTTTCGTTGCCGACGCTCGACGACCTGCGTATCGAGCCGGGGCTGCCCACCGTCGTGTCGCCGCGCGGCAACGACGGGATGTCGATCGACGACGTCGCGCCGCTGGCGCGCGAGATCGCGGCCGACACGCTCGAACGGGCGGGCGGCGTGCTGTTCACGGGCTTTCGCGTGCCGTCGATCGACGCGTTCCAGCAATTCGCGGCGTCGTTCGGCGATCCGCTGATCGGCTATGAATACGCGTCGACGCCGCGCAGCCAGGTCGAAGGCGCGGTCTACACGTCGACCGAATACCCGCCGCACCGCGCGATTCCGCTGCACAACGAACAGTCGTACACGCGCGAATGGCCGCTGCGCATCTGGTTCCACTGCGCGCTCGCCGCGCCGAAGGGCGGGGCGACGCCGATCGCGGACAGCCGCGCCGTGTACCGTGCGCTCGATCCGGCGCTCGTCGCGCGCTTCGAGAAACGCGAGCTGCTGTACGTGCGCAATTTCGGGCAAGGGCTCGACCTGCCGTGGCAGCAGTCATTCGGCACCGACGAGCCGGCCGAGGTCGAGCGGATGTGCGCGGCGCGCGGCATCGAGTGCGCGTGGCGCACCGACGACGACGGCGAACTGCTGCTGCGCACGCGCGAACGCTGCCAGGCCGTCGCGCGCCATCCGCGCACGGGCGAGCGCGTCTGGTTCAACCAGGCGAACCTGTTTCACCTGTCGGCGCTCGACGAAGACATGCAGGAAGCGCTCGTCGACGCGGTCGGGCTCGAGAACGTGCCGCGCAACGTGTACTACGGCGACGGCGAACCGCTCGAGGCCGACGCGCTCGCCGAGATCCGCGGCGTGCTCGACCAGCAGCGCATCGTGTTCCCGTGGCGCACCGGCGACGTGCTGATGCTCGACAACATGCTGAGCGCGCACGCACGCGACCCGTTCGAGGGGCCGCGCAAGGTCGTCGTCGCGATGGCGCAGAGTTACACGGTCCCGCGCGACCGAACGGAGGATCGATGACGCGTAGTACCGCCGCGCTTGCCGCGCGCGGGCTGTCGGTGGGATATCGCGACCATGTCGTGATCGACGGACTGGACCTGTCGATCGCGGCCGGCCGCGTCACCGCGCTGTGCGGGCCGAACGGCTGCGGCAAGAGCACGCTGCTGCGCACGCTCGCGGGCCTGCAGCCCGCGCGTGCCGGCCATGTCGAAGTGAACGGCAAGCCGCTTGCATCGTTTCGCCGTCGCGCGCTCGCGCGCGAGCTGACGATGCTCGCGCAGTTCAACCAGATTCCGTCGGGCCTCACGGTGCGCGAGCTCGTCGCGTACGGGCGCTATGCGTACGGCGGCTTCCTGCGCGGCCTGTCGCGGATCGACCATGCGGCAATCGACGAGGCGCTCGAGACGAGCGGCCTCGCCGACGATGCGCAGCGCGACGTCGGCGCGCTGTCGGGCGGCGAACGCCAGCGCGCATGGATCGCGATGGCGCTCGCGCAGCAGGCGCCGATCGTGCTGCTCGACGAACCGACGACCTATCTCGACATTCATCACCAGCTCGACATCCTCGATGCGCTGCGTGCGCTGAACCGCGCGCGCGGGCTGACGATCGTGTGGGTGCTGCACGACCTGAACCAGGCGGCCGCGTACAGCGACGAGATCGTGCTGATGCGCGCGGGCCGCCTCGTCGCGCAGGGCACGCCCGACGCGATGCTCGACCCGGCGCGGCTGCGCGCGGCGTTCGGCGTCGAGATGCTGAAGCTCGCGCATCCGCGCACGGGCGCACCGATGTGCGTGCCGGCCTACGGGCCGTCGACCGACGGCGCGGCGCAGGCGGCCGGCGTCTTCGACCGGGATCTCGCCGTATGACGACGTTCGCGATGCGCAAGCGCCTCGCGGCTGCGGGCCACGGAGCGACGACGGGGCGGGCCGGTGCGCTCGCGTTCGGCCTCGTCGCGCTGATCGCGCTGCTCGCGGCGCTGCGGATTGCCCCCGATCTGCGCGTGTGGTGGGGCGCGGCGCCCGGCAGCGATGCCGCGTCGCTCGCGCACGTGTTCCTGTTCGATCTCAATCTGCCGCGCGTCGCGGCCGCGCTCGTCGCCGGTGGCTGCCTCGGCATCGCCGGCGCGCTGTTCCAGTCGCTCACGCGCAATCCGCTCGCGTCGCCCGACCTGCTCGGCGTGACGGGCGGCGCCCAGCTCGGCCTGCTCGCGGCGATGCTCGTGCCCGCGCTGGCGGGCGTCGCGTCGGTGCCGCTGCTGTTCGTGTGCGGGCTCGCGGCGGCCGCGTGCGCGATCGTCGCGGCGGGCGGCTGGCGCGCGACGCCGTTGCGGCTCGTGCTCGCGGGCAGCGTGTGCATGCTGCTGTTCGCCGCACTGTCGACGCTCGTGCTCGCGTTCTTCGAGCAGAACATCGCGGGCGCCGCGCTGTGGACCAACGGCAGCCTGTACCAGCCGGGCGCGACGGGCCTCGCGCTCGCCGCGCGCTGGCTCGTCGTGCCGCTGATCGCGCTGCCGTTCGTGATCCGGCCGCTGAATCCGCTCACGCTCGGCGACGAGGCGGCGGCCGCGGCCGGCGTGCGCGTCGATGCGACGCGACTCGCCGCGACGATCGTCGCGGTCGCGTTCACGAGCGTGGCCGTCAGCATCGCCGGCCCGCTGTCGTACGTCGGCCTCGTCGCGCCGAACCTGCTGCGCCAGGTGCGCGGCGCGCGCGCGGCCCGGCTCGGCGTGCTGGTGCCGCTGTCGGCGCTCGCCGGCGGCGCGCTCGTGCTCGTCACCGACAGCGCGGTGCTCGCGTCGGGCCTCGACGCGACGCTGTCGACCGGCGTCGCGATCGCGCTGGTCGGTACGCCGCTGATGCTCGCGATGATCCGGCGCGGCGCCGCGTGGTCGGGCGTGCTGCACGCGGATGCCGAACGCGCGACGGGTGGCGACGCGACGCGGCTCGTCGGCTGGCTCGAACGGCTCGACTGGCCGCTGCGCACCGCGCTGTTCGTCGCGACGGGCGTGCTGGTGGTCCTGGTCGGCGTGTCGGCCGGGCCTGAGTGGCTGTCGCCCGTGCGCTGGTCGGCCGCGCTGTCCGGTCACGATGCGCTCGCACGCATGCTGATCGACCTGCGCATGCCGCGCCTGCTGTGCGCGCTGCTCGCCGGCGCGCTACTTGCCGTCAGCGGTGTCGCGATGCAGAGCGTCGTGCGCAATCCGCTCGCAGGCCCCGAAGTGCTCGGCGTCACGCAGGGCGCGGGGCTCGTCACGCTGTTCGCGTTGTCGACGTGGCCGCTGATGGGCCACGTGACGCTTGCCGCCGCCGCGCTGATCGGCGGCGGGCTGTCGCTCGCGATCACGCTCGCGCTGAATCACCGGCATCGCTACGCACCGCTCGCGGTCGCGCTGACGGGCATCGTGATCGGCGCGTTGTGGACCACGCTCGCGCAGTGGCTGATCACGCAGGAAAGCGTGCAGCCCGCGCGCTTCGTCGTGTGGCTCGTCGGCGGCACCTATGGCCGCAGTTGGGGCGAGGTCTCGATGCTGTTGCCGTGGTGCGTGCTCGCGGTGCCGGTGTTCGCGTGGCTCGCGAAACCGCTCGACATGCTCGCGCTCGGCGACGACCAGGCCGCTGCGCTCGGCCTGCCGGTGGCGGCGCTGCGGCCGCTCGCGCTGACGATCGCGACGCTCGCCGCATGCGCGGCGGTCGCGGCGGTCGGGCCGGTCGGCTTCATCGGGCTGATGGCGCCGCACGTCGCGACGATGCTCGGCGCGCGCCGGCATCGCACGCGGCTGTGGCTCGCGGCGGCGTGCGGCGCGTTGATCCTCGGCGTCGCGGATCTCGCGGCGCGCATCGTCGTCGCGCCGCGCGAAGTGCCGGCCGGCGTGCTCACCGCGCTGATCGGCGCACCGTACCTGCTCGGGCTGCTGATTCTCGAGGGGCGCCGCGCCCGGCGCGCGGGGCGATGACGCCGTCGCACGACGGCGCGCGCGCCACGCGGTTTTCGGCGTTCGCGCCGCAACCGTTCGCCGACCACCTCGACGTCGTGTGGCTCGGCATGCCCGACGACGCGCACGCGCCGGACCGCATCGTCGTGCCCGTCAGTGCGCTGCCTGCGCACCGCGACGCCGTGCTCCGCGCGATGGTCGACCATTACGGCGGCGATCCGGCGCAGCATGCGCGTGCGCTGATGTCGCAGTGGAGCAAATACTATTTCGGCCGCGCGGCGCCGGCCGGCGTCGTCGCCGCGCTGACGCTCGGCCGGCCGCTCGACATGACGCCCGAGCGCACGTTCGTCGCGCTCGACGACGGGATGCCGGCCGCGCTGTATTTCGCCAGCGATGCGCTCGGTGCGCCGTGCGACGATCCCGAGTCGCGCTATGCGGGGCTCGTCGCGCATCTCGGTGCGGTGATCGACCTGCTCGCGGCGATGGGCCGCGTCACGCCGCGCGTGCTGTGGAGCAACGCGGGCAATCTGCTCGACTATCTGCTCGATACGTATCGTTCGCTGCCGTGCGCGGCGGATCCCGTTCGCGATGCGGGTTGGCTGTTCGGTTCGACTTGCATGCACGGCGAGCCGAATCCGCTGCGCATGCCCGTGCGCGACGCGCTGCCGCGCTCGCCGCTGCTGCCGACGCCGTTTCGCGCGCGCCGCGTGTGCTGCCTGCGCTACGAAATTCCTGGAGAAACGCAACTGTGTGGAAGCTGCCCCCTGCTACTGACGATGGACGACGCGGCGCTGGCCGAGCAGGACGCGACCCGGTGACGCCTACCGGCCGCCGGCACGCGCTCGGTACACTCGCGGCGCTCGGCGCCGCGTGCTGCGGCGCGTTGTCCACAGCGGCGGCCGCCGTTTCCGCGCCGGGTGGCGCCAGCGGTACGCAGGGCGCCGTGTCGCTGGCCGGCAATCCCGTCGTGTCGCAAGCCAGCGCGACGATGCCCGTGCGGCCGCAGCGCGTGGTCGCGCTCGACTTCATGTTCGCGGAAAGCGTGATCGCGCTCGACATCGTGCCGGTCGGGATGGCCGATACGGCGTTCTACCCGGGCTGGCTCGGCTACCGGAGCGAGCAACTCGCGCGCGTGACCGACGTCGGCTCGCGGCAGGAGCCGGGCCTCGAGGCGATCGCGGCGGTCAAGCCGGATCTCGTCATCGGCGTCGGCTTCCGGCATGCGCCGATCTTCGACGCGCTCGACCGGATCGCGCCGACGATCCTGTTCCAGTTCAGCCCGAACGTGTCGGAGGGCGGCGTGCCGGTCACGCAGCTCGACTGGATGCGGCAGATCTTCCGGACGATCGGCACGGTGACGGGGCGCGACGCGCGCGCGCACGCAGTCGAAGCGCAACTCGACGCCGGCATCGCGCGCAATGCGGCGCGGCTCGCGGCCGCGGGCCGCACCGGCGAGCGCGTCGCGCTGCTGCAGGATCTCGGCTTGCCCGATCGTTACTGGGCCTATACGGGCAACAGTACGTCCGCGGGCCTCGCGCGGGCGCTCGGGCTCGATCCGTGGCCGAAGAAGCCGACGCGGGAAGGCACGCTGTACGTGACGTCGGCCGATCTGCTGCGGCAGCGCGATCTCGCCGTGCTGTTCGTGACCGCGTCGGGGATGGACGTGCCGTTGTCAGCCAAACTCGATTCGCCGGTGTGGCGTTTCGTGCCCGCGCTGAAGGCGCACCGGATCGCGCTGATCGAGCGCAACATCTGGGGGTTCGGCGGCCCGATGTCGGCGCTGAAGCTGGCCGACGTGATGACCGACACGATGCTGAAGCTGCCGGCCGTGCGCTGAGTGCGCGGAGCATGCCGCCCGCGGGCGGCCGCGTTGACTGGCAGGACGCCGTGTTCGCTTGACGATGCGTGGCTTCCGCCTTTTCCTTTTCTCCACGCGTGAGCCCGATTCCCTGCCGAAACGACAATCGCCGACACACTGCCAGTGCAGCGTGTCGGCGATTTTTCGATCGGCCGTCGCGTTACGCGCTCAGCGCATCGACGCCATCCTGCGCACGCAGGCGCGCCGGTTGCGTGTCGCTGACGATGCGCCCGTTGTCGAGCTTCAGCAGACGGTCGGCGAGGTTGAAGTAGCGGTCGTCGTGCGTGATCACGATCACGGCCTTGCCGCGCGCGCGCAGCTCGGGCAGCAATTGCTCGTAGAACACGGCCTTGAACGACGGATCCTGGTCGGCCGCCCATTCGTCGAACAGGTAGAACGGACGATCCTCCAGATACGCGACGACGAGCGCGAGCCGCTTGCGCTGCCCGGTCGACAGCGCGCGCGTCGAGAACGCGCCGTCGACCACCTTCACCTTGTGGTCGAGCGCGAGTTTCGCGACGAGCGCGTTCGCCCGCGCGTCGGCCTGCGCGCGCGACGGATCGTCGGGGTCGACGATGCCGAGCAGCGCATCGAACAGATGGAAATCGTTGAACACCGCGCTGAAGCGCTGCCGGTAGGCCGCGCGCTCGCGCCAGCCGATCGTGCGGCCGTCGACCTCGATCGTGCCTTGCTCGGGCTCGTAGAGCCCCGTCAGCACCTTGGCGAGCGTCGTCTTGCCGCTGCCGTTGCCGCCGACGATGAACACGAGCTCGCCCGGCTTGATCGTCAGGTCGATCGGCCCGATGCTGAACATCCGTTCGTCGCGCTCGTGGAAATACGCGTGCGTGACGCCGCGCAGCGTGACGGCGCCGGCCGGCGGCACGTCGGGCGCATCGGCCGCGGGCGGCACCGTGCGCAGCGCGCCGAATTCGGCCATCACACCTTCGATCCGCGTGAGCGACACGCGCGCCGCGTTGACGGTCGGCAGGTTGTTCAGCAGGCCGTCGAGCGGCACGAGCATGAACAGGAACACGACGACGTAGCCGGCGGCCGCGGCCGGGTCGGCATGCACGCCGAGCTGCGGCCAGAACGACGCGATGCCGAGGAACACGTAGAACAGGAAGATGATCCAGCCGACCCCGACCGCATACGCGCTGAACGCGCGGCGGCGGTGGTCGCGCACCTCGCCGATCGCGGCGCCGAGCTGGCCGTCGACGAACTGGCGGGCGCGCGCATCGTGCAGCTTCAGCTCCTTCGCACCGGAGAACAGCGAGCCGAGATAGCCGAACAGGCGGTCCTGCGCGTGGCCGGCGGCTTCGAGCGACGCGATCGCGCGGCGGTCGCCGGTGTGATAGCCGAGCGAGCCGGCGACGATCGCGGCCAGCGCCAGCACGCACACGGGCCAGGACAGCCACGCCAGATAGCCGAGGCAGCCGAATACGATCGAGCCGTGCATGACCAGGTTCGGCAACGCGAAGAACAGCATCGACACGTTGGTCGCGTCGTCGGTCAGCACCGACTGCACGGGGGCGGCGCCGATTCGTTCAATGTCGCGCAATTCGGCCGCGCCGACGCGCCGCGCCAGATGCACGCGCAGCCGCGCCATCGTGTCCTGCGACAGGCGGGCGAACAGCGTGCCCGACACGATGCGCGTGACGAGCGCGATCACCGCGCACAGCGCGAAGCGCCACGCGAGCGACGCATCGGCCGCCGCGGGTTGCGACAGCGCGCGGTTCAGCGTCGCGACGAGCAGCACGCTCGCGACGCCGTTCAGCACGCACGCGGTGAGCGCCAGCGCGAGCGACACGCGGCTTTCGCGCAGCAGCGCAAGGATCAGGCGCGCCGCGGGGCGGGCGGGGGAAGCGTCGAGGGACGGCGGGGAGGAGGGCTCGTGGGCGGCTGTCATCGGCAACGTCGGTAAAGAGAAGGCAGGCAATAACGCGAAAACGGCAAATCCGGCGCGAACGCAGCGAGCGGGGCCGGCCCCGTTGCGGCGTTCCTCCCTGATAGACGAACGGGCCGCGCAAATATTTAGCCCCATCGTCAAAAAAAAGCGGTCGCGCGCACTTTGCGGTCAAAACGGTAAAAAATCGGCCGCGTCGTTCGTCACACCAGTGAAGCCGCCCCAAGCGGCCCCGAGACTTGGCCGAAGCGGCCGGACCGAAGGACTTCACGCACATGACGAGTTTCCCGACTGCGCTGCATCACCGAATCCGCGCACTGGCGCGCATCGCGCCCGACGCACCCGCGATCGCGGTGCCTTTCCAGAACGACCTGCGTCTGTCGCGCGGTGCGCTCGACGCACGTGCATCGCAACTCGCCCGGCAACTGCGCGCGGCCGGCGTCGGCGCCGAGGTGCGGGTCGGCGTGTGCGTCGAGCGTTCGTGCGAACTGTTCGTCGCGCTGCTGGCCGTGCTCAAGGCGGGCGGCGTGTTCGTGCCGCTCGATCCGCGCCATCCGGCCGCACGCCTCGACTGGATCGTGCAGGACGCGCAATTGCGGCACGGCATCGTCGACGCCGCCGGCCGCGCGGCGCTCGGCGCGCCGTTCGAACACGCGTTCGACGCGACGGCCGACGTATCGGGTGTCGTGCAGGACGATGCGTTCGACGACGATACGACGACCGTGCACCCGCGTTCGGCCGCGTACATGATCTATACGTCGGGCTCGACCGGCACGCCGAAGGCGGTGGTCGTCGAGCACGGCCCGCTCGCCGCGCATTGCGACGCGCTCGCGGCCGCGCTGCCGATCGAGGCGGGCGACCGTCTGCTGCATTTCGCGTCGGTCAATTTCGACGCCGCGCACGAATGCTGGCTCGCGCCACTCGCGGTCGGCGCCGGCATCGTCGTCGCGCCGCCGCAGCCGTTCGCGCCGGACGCCGCGCATGCGTTGATGGTGCGCGAAGCGGTCAGCGTCGCGGCATTTCCGCCCGCGTATCTGCGCGAATTCGCGGCCGTCGCCGCGCGCGACGGCGTGCCGCCGGCCTTGCGCGTACTCGCGTTCGGCGGCGAGGCGCTGCCGCAGCAGGCGTTCGAATGCGTGCGCCGCACGTTCCCGGCAGTCCGCCTGATCAACGGGTACGGGCCGACCGAGGCCGTGATCTCGCCGATGCTGTGGCCGGTCGAGCCGGGCGAAACGCCGGCGCTGGCCGCGGACGACGCGTATGCGTCGCTGCCGATCGGCCGCCCGATCGGCCCGCGCGTGGCGCGCATCGACGGCGCCGCAGCCGATGGCGTGGGCGAGCTGCTGCTCGGCGGCGTCTGTGTCGCACGCGGTTATCACGGTCGCGCGGCGCTCACGGCCGAACGTTTCATTCCCGATGCGCACGGCGAACCCGGTGTGCGCGTCTATCGCACCGGCGACCTCGCACGCCTGCGCGACGACGGCGCTTTCGACTATCTCGGCCGCCTCGACGATCAGGTTCAGGTGCGCGGCGTGCGCGTGGAGCCGGCGGAAATCGCCGCATGCCTGCGCGCGCACCCGGCCGTGACCGACGCGGCCGTGGTGGCCGAAACCGCCAATGGGCCGACGCGGCTGATCGCGTGCGTCGCGCTGCGCGCGGCGGCCGACGATGCCGCATTGAAGGCGCACGTGGCCGCGCACTTGCCGGCCGCGTGGCAGCCGCATCGGTTCGTGCGTTGCGATGCGCTGCCGTACACGCTGAACGGCAAGCTCGACCGTGCCGCGCTGCGCGAGCGGATCGCCGCCGCGCGCGACACGGCGCAAGCCGTGGGCGATGCGCCGCGCACGCCGACCGAGCGGCAGATCGCGGGCCTCTGGCAGACGCTGCTGGGCCTCGACGTCGCGCCGTCGCGCGACGATCGCTTCTTCGCGCTGGGCGCCGATTCGCTCGCCGCGATGCAGTTGCAGGCCGCGATCCGCGCCACCGTGCGCGTGAATCTGCGGCTCGATACGCTGTTCGCCGATCCGGCGCTCGCCGAACTGGCCGAAACGCTCGACCGGGCGGAACGCGAGACCGGCGAACCGGTGGCCGCAATTGCCGCGCGCCGTGCGGCGGCCGATGCGGTCGCTGCGGGTGCGCCGCACGTCGACCGTGCGGCATCGCTCGCGCAGCAACGTTTCTGGGTGCTCGCGCAAACGCGCGACGCGAGCGCCGCGTATCACATCGCCGCACACTGGACGATCGACGGCGTGCTCGACCGCGACGCGCTGCAGCGCGCGCTCGATCACGTGATCGGCCGTCACGAAGCCTGGCGCACGACGCTCGTCGACAACGACGACGGTGTCGTGATGCAGCGGATTCATACGCATCTGCCGGTGTCGATCGCCGCGGTCGACCTGCGCGACCAGCCGCCGGCCGCCCGCGACGCGCAAGCCGCCCGTCTCGCCGAGCGCGACGCGGCCGAGCCGTTCGACCTCGCGCGCGGTCCGCTGCTGCGCGCGACGCTGATCGCGCTTGCCGACGATCGTCACCGCCTGCTGCTGACCGCGCATCACGCGATCACCGACGGCTGGAGCTCGCGCTGCGCGTTCGACGAACTGTCGGCTGCGTACCGCGCGTATGCCGAAGGCCGCGAGCCGTCGCTGCCCGACTTGCCGATCCAGTATTCCGACTACGCGGCTTGGCAGCGCGACATGCTGGCCGACGGCGAGGGCGCGCGCCAGCTCGACTACTGGCGCGGCGCGTTGCGCGACGTGCCGGGCCCGCTCGCGCTGCCGGTCGACCGCCAGCCGGGCGCGGTACGCACGCTGCACGGCGCGCGCGTGTCGGTGCGCCTGCCCGACGCGGTCGCGGCCGACGTGCGGCAGCTCGCACGCGACGCACGGGCCACCGTCTTCACGGTGCTGCTGGCCGCGCTCGACGCGTGGCTGTCGCGCCTGACCGGCGAAACGGACGTCGTCGTCGCGGTGCCGGTCGCGCATCGCCAGCGCCCCGAAACGCGTGCGTTGCTGGGGCTTTTCCTGAATACGGTCGCGCTGCGCGTACGCGTGGCGCCGACGCTGCCGTTCCGCGCGCTCGTCGACGCGGCGCGCACCGCGGCGCTCGACGCGGTCGCGCACCAGGACGTGCCGTTCGAGCGCGTCGTCGACGCCGTGAAACCGCCCGTCAAGCGCGGCGACGAATGGCTGCGGGTGAAGTTCGCGCAGCAGTTCGACGCACGGCACGACAGCGTGCTGCCGGGCGCGACGGCGGTCGCGACGCCGGGGCCCGATCTCGCCGCGCGCTTCGACTTCGCGCTGGATTTCACCGACGACGCGAACGGGATCGAACTGGTCGCGGCCTATGCGACCGACTGCATCGACGCCGATACCGCGCGTGCATGGCTCGACAGCTATGCGGCGCTCGTCGGCGCGGCCGCGCGCGATCCGCAGCACACGACCGCCACGCTACCGTGCGATGCTTCGGCCGCGACGCGCCAGCCGCGCGACGGCCGTGCGCTGCAAGTCGAGCATGCCGACGTCGTCGCCGCATTCGCCCGGCAGGCGGCCGCGTATCCGCATCGCATCGCGCTTTCCGACGCATCGGCATCGCTGACGTTCGCCGAGCTCGACGACGCATCGAACCGCATCGCGCGGGCGTTGGCGCAACGCGGCGTCGCCGCCGAAGCGGCCGTCGTCGTCTGCATCGAGCGCTCGGCGCGTTTCGTCGTCGGTCTGCTCGGCGCGCTGAAAGCCGGCGCGCTGGCCGTGCTGCTCGATCCCGCGCAGCCGGCCGCGCGACTCGCCGCCGCGGCGGCCGACTGCGGCGCGCGCTGGGCGCTCGTCGCGGAGCCGGCTGCGTGGCCGGCCGGCCTCGACGCGCAGCCGCTCGACGTCGACGCGCTCGTGCAGGACGCGACGCTCGCCCATGCGGCCGGCGTGCGCGTCGCGCCGCACCCGGAACAGGGTGCGTACCTGATCTATACGTCGGGCTCGACCGGCGCGCCGAAGGGCGTCGTCGTCTCGCACGGCGCGCTGGCCGACTACGTGCAGGGGATGCTCGACGAACTCGCGTTCGCACCCGACGCGTCGTTCGCGATGGTGTCGACCGTCGCGGCCGATCTCGGCCACACGACGCTGTTCGGCGCGTTGTGCGCGGGCCGTACGCTGCACCTGCTGCCGGCCGCGTGCGCGTTCGATCCGGATCTGTTCGCCGATGAAATGCGCGGTCGCGACATCGGCGTGCTGAAGATCGTGCCGAGCCACCTACAGGCGCTGCTCGAGGCGCGCGCGCCGGCCGACGTGCTGCCGCGCCACGCGCTCGTCACGGGCGGCGAAACGCTCACGTGGGCGCTGGTCGCGCGGCTGGCCGCGCTCGCACCGGCCTGCCGCGTGATCAACCATTACGGGCCGACCGAAGCGACGGTCGGCGCGATCGCATGCGACACGGCCTCGATCGCCGCCGGCGCGCGCGATCCCGCGAGCGGCGTGCCGCTCGGCGTGCCGCTGCCGAATGCGCGCGCGCTGGTGCTCGATGCGTTCGGCGCGTGCGTGCCGGCCGGCGCGACGGGCGAGCTGTATCTGGGCGGGCCGGGCGTCGCACGCGGCTATCTCGGACGCCCCGCGCAAACCGCCGAGCGCTTCGTGCCCGATCCGTTCACGCCCGGCGCGCGGCTGTATCGCACGGGCGACCGCGTGCGGTTGCGCGCGGACGGCCGCCTCGTCTTCCTCGGCCGTATCGACGACCAGGTGAAGATTCGCGGCTACCGCGTCGAGCCGGGCGAGGTGAGTGCGGCCGTGCGCGCGGCCGGCCCGATCGCGCAGGCCGAAACGCTCGCGATCGAGCACGATGGCCGCCTGCGGCTCGCGACGTTCGTCGTGATGCGCGACGGCGCGACATTCGACGAGGCCGCGATGCGCGCCGCGCTCGCCGCGACGCTGCCCGACTACATGGTGCCCGCGCAGTTCGTCGCGCTTGCACGCCTGCCCGTGACGGCGAACGGCAAGATCGATCGCGCGGCATTGCGCGAGCGGGCGGCCGTGCCGGTCGCGGTCGCGTCCGGCGACGCGCCGCAGGGCGCGGTCGAAACGGTGCTCGCCGATGTCTGGCAGGCCGTGCTGAAGGCGCCGAAAGTCGGCCGCGACGACAATTTCTTCGAACTCGGCGGCGATTCGATCCTCGTGCTGCAGGTGATCGCCCGTGCGCGCAAGCGCGGCGTGCGCTTCACGCCGAAGCAGCTGTTCGACGGGCCGACCGTCGCCGAACTCGCACGCATCGCGAAAACGGACGACACGGCCATCGCCGCCCGGCCTGCAAGCGCAGACGCGACTGCCGTCGCGCTGCCGGCTGCCACGTCGATCCTGACGCCCGCGCAACAACGCTTCTTCGCGCTCGATATCCCGCACCGCGGCCACTGGAACCAGGCGGTGTCGTTCGATGTGCGCGGCGCGTTCGACGCGGACGCGTTCGCCCGCGCATTCGACGCGCTGCTCACGCATCACGACGCGTTCCGTCAGCGTTTCGCGCGCGGCGCGGACGGCACATGGCACGCGAGCGATGCGGCGAAGCCGTACGACGCGCTGCCGTTCGTCGAAGTCGCCGCCAGCGATGAAGCCGACGCGCTGGCGCGTTTCGACGCGCTGCAACGCCGTCTCGACCTCGGCAGCGGGCCGCTCGCGTGCGCGTGCGCGGCACGACTGCCGGACGGTTCGACGCGGCTCTATCTCGCGATTCACCATGCGATCGTCGACGGCGTGTCGTGGCGAATCCTGCTCGACGACCTGGACACCGCTTATCGCGCCGCATGCGAGCGCACGTCGATCCGCCTGCCGCAACCGGGCCTGCGCGCGGACGTGTGGGCCGCACGGCTCGCCCGCGCCGCAACGGAACCGGCGTCGCCGTTCGCCGCCGAAGCCGCCTACTGGGCCGGCATGGCGCAGGGCGACGACATCGTGCCCGATCATCCCGACGCAGCGGCGACGAACGCCGACGCGGCCGTCGTCGTGCAGACGATCGACGCGGGATTGACCCGCGCCGCGCTGACCGACGCGCACGCGGCCTATCGCACGCAGACGATCGAGCTGCTCGGCGCGGCGCTCGCGCTGGCGCTGGCCGGCGCGCGCGGCGCCGCATCGTGCCGGGTCGAACTGGAAGGACACGGCCGCGAAGCGCTGTTCGACGACGCGGATGCCAGCCGCACGATCGGCTGGCTGACGAGTCATTACCCGGTGACGCTGCCGGTCGAAGCGACGGCCCGCGACACGCTGTGCGCGGTCAAGGACACGCTGCGCGCGGTGCCGCACAAGGGGCTCGGCTTCGGCGTGCTCGCGCACCATGGCGATGCGGCGACGCGCGCAACGCTGGCCGCCGTGCCGCGCCCGCGCGTCACGTTCAACTATCTCGGCCAGTTCGACGCGCCGCGCGATGCGATGCTCGTCCCGCGTTTCGGCGGCACCGGCGTCGAGCGCGACCCGCAGGGCCCGCTCGGCAATACGCTCGCGATCCATGCGTACCTCGACGCGGACGGCGACGGCGCGCGCACGCTGAAGGTTCACTGGGTCTACGGTGCGCCGCAATTCGAACGCGCGACGATCGACGCGTTCGCCGAACGTTTCGCGCTCGCGCTGCGCGAACTCGTCGATGCCTGCGCGTCGCGCGTCGCGCATCGCGGCGCCGGCGCGACGCCGGGCGATTTCCCGCTCGCGCAGGCGGCCGGTCTCACGCAGGCCGCGATCGAGCGCGCACCGCTCGACTGGCGCGCGATCGACGACGTGTATCCGCTGTCGCCGATGCAGCAGGGCATCCTGTTCCATGCGCTGTTCGCGCCAGGCCACGCGAGCTACGTGAACCAGCTCGTCGCGACCGCAACGGCGCTCGACGCCGACCGGCTCGCGGCCGCGTTCGACGCATCCGTCGCGCGTCACGACATCCTGCGCACGAGCGTGATGCCCGACGAAGCCGCGCCGCTGCAGTGCGTGCATCGTCACGCGCGCATGCCGGTCGAGCAGCTCGACTGGCGCACGCGCGGCGACACGCTCGACGCCGATTTCGACGCGTGGCTCGCGGCCGATCGCGCACGCGGCTTCGACTGGCGCGAGCCGCCGCTGATGCGGCTCACGCTGATCCGCGTGACGGACGACGCATGGCGCGTCGTATGGACGCGTCACCACGTGCTGCTCGACGGTTGGAGCACCGCGCGCCTGCTCGCCGACGTGCTGCGCGACTACCGCGACCCCGACGCCGTGTCGCCGTTCGCGAGCCGTCCGGCGCTGCGCTATCGCGACTTCATCGCGTGGCTCGGCACGCGCGAGCGCAACGCCGACGAGCGCTTCTGGACCGAGCGCCTGGCGCGGCTCGATGCGCCCACGCTGATCGCGGAACGCACGGCCGACCGCGCGGATGCCGAGATGGTCACGTGGCGCGCGACGCTCGATGCCGACACGACGATGCGCGTCGCGCAGACCGCCCGCGCGTTGAAACTGACCGTCAACACGCTGGTGCAGGGCGCATGGGCGCTCGCGCTGCAGCGGATGACGCACCAGCCGGCCGTCGCGTTCGGCGCGACCGTCGCGGGCCGTCCCGATGCGCTCGCGGACGTCGACTCGGTGCTCGGTCTTTTCATCAACACGCTGCCGGTGATCACCGCGCCGGCGCCGCAGCAACGGGCGGCCGACTGGCTGCACACGCTGCAACGCGAGAACGCGGCCGCCGCCGAACACGCGCACACGCCGCTCGCCGACATCCAGCGCTGGGCGCGCGGGGCGGGCGGCGCACTGTTCGATACGCTCGTCGTATTCGAGAACTATCCGGTGGACGACACCGCGCGCGATGCCGATCCGCGCGGGCTGGCGTTGAGCGGCGTACGCAGCATCGAAGCGACCGATTTCGCGCTGACGCTCGTGATCGAAACCGGCGTCGAACTGACGATCGACTACGGCTACGACGCCGCGCGCATCGACGCGCGTCAGGTCGAGACCTGGCACCGCGCCTTCGCCTGCGCGCTCGATGCGCTGGCCCGGACGCCCGACGCGCGGCTCGGCACGCTGTCGATCGCCGACGATGCGACCCGCGATGCGCTGACGCGCGCGCAGGACACCGCGCGGACCTGGCCGGTGGAACGACGGCAGCCGCTGCACCTGCAATTCGGCGACGCGGCACGGGCGACGCCCGACGCGACCGCGCTCGAATACGCGGACGCTCACGGCCATGTGCAGCGCGCGACCTATCGCGAACTCGACGCCGCGACGTCGCGCATCGCCGCCGCACTGCGCCGGCGCGGCGTGCAGCCCGATACGCCGGTCGCGCTGTGCGTCGAGCGCTCGTTCGACATGGTGATGGCGCTCGTCGGCGTGCTGAAGGCCGGCGCCGCGTATCTGCCGGTCGATCCCGACTATCCGGCCGAGCGCATCGCGTACCTGCTGCGCGACGCGCGGCCGGCCGTCGCGATCACGCAGGCGCATCTGCGCGAACGGGTCGAGGCCGCGCTGGGCGAGGGCGCCGGGACGCAACTGCTGACGGTCGCGGAACTGCTGGCCGACGGGGCGGGCGATACCGACGATGACGCCGCCGCGATCGACGACGCGCAGCTCGCGTACCTGATCTACACGTCCGGCTCGACCGGCAAGCCGAAGGGCGCCGGCAACACGCACGGCGCGCTCGCGAACCGGATCGCGTGGATGCAGCACGCGTACCGGCTGACGCGCGACGACGTCGTGCTGCACAAGACGCCGTTCGGCTTCGACGTGTCGGTGTGGGAATTCGTGTGGCCGCTCGCGATCGGCGCGAAGCTCGCGATCGCGGCGCCGGGCGACCACCGCGATCCGGCGCGTCTGGCCGCCGCGATCCACGCGCACGGCGTGACGGTGCTGCATTTCGTGCCGTCGATGCTCGCGGCGTTCGCCGCCTATCTCGACGATTTCTCAGCCGCCGCGCAATGCGACAGCGTGCGCCTGATCGTCGCGAGCGGGGAGGCGCTGGCGCCCGAACTCGTCGCGAAGATGGCGCGCCTCTTGCCGAACGCGACGCTCGTGAACCTGTACGGGCCGACCGAAGCCGCGATCGACGTGTCGCACTGGACCTGCGGCCCCGACGACGCGCGTGCGGCCGCGGTGCCGATCGGCCATCCGATCGCGAACCTGCAACTGCACGTGCTCGATGCCGCGTGGCAGCCGGTGCCGGCCGGCGCGACCGGCGAGCTGTATCTCGCGGGCGCGGGCCTCGCACGCGGCTATCTCGGCCGTCCGGCGCTGACCGCCGAGCGCTTCGTGCCCGACCCGTTCGTGCCGGGGGGCCGCATGTACCGCACCGGCGACCTCGCACGCCGGCGCGCGGACGGCGCGCTCGACTACCTCGGCCGCGTCGACGCGCAGGTGAAGCTGCGCGGCCAGCGAATCGAGCCGGGCGAGATCGAGGCGCTGCTGCGCGCGGCGCCGGGCGTCAACGACGCGGTCGTGATCGTGCGCGACGAGCAGCTGATCGGCTACGTCGCCCGCGGCGACGCGGGTCCGCTCGACCGCGCGGCGTTGCTCGATGCGCTGCGTGCGCAACTGCCGGCGTACATGGTGCCGTCGCAGCTGATCGAACTCGATGCCTTGCCCGTCACGCCGAACGGCAAGTGCGACCGCCATGCGCTGCCCGCGCCGGTGCGTGAAGCGACCGAAGCCATCGAACTCGCGACCGATACCGAACGTGCGCTCGCGGCAATCTGGCAGCGCGTGCTGCACGTGGACGCGATCGGCCGCGACGGCGATTTCTTCCTGCTCGGCGGCCACTCGCTGCTCGCGACGCAGGCCCACGCGCAGGCCAACCTGCATTGGGGGCTCGCGCTGCCGCTGCGCACGCTGTTCGACACGCGCACGCTGGCGCGCTGCGCGCAAGCGATCGACGCGGCTTGCGCGGCACGCGGCGCAACCGATGCGGCAAGCGCGATCGACGCGCTGCTCGGCGAACTGGAAACCCAATAAGGACGACGGATGACGAAGGTTCAACCCGACTGGCTCGCGCTCGCGACGCGTTTCGCGCAACTGCCCGATGCGCAGCGCGCGGTCTTCATCGACAAGCTCGGCGCGGCCGGCATCGACTTCCGCGTGCTGCCGATCCCGCCGCGCACGCCGCGCAGCGACCGCGTGCCGGCGTCGTTCGCGCAGACGCGTCTGTGGCTGCACGCGCGGCTGATCGATGCGCCGGACGCGTACCACATCACCGAGCGCCTCGCGCTGACCGGCCCGCTCGACGTGCATGCGCTGCGTCTCGCCTGCGATGCGCTGATTGCGCGCCACGAGGCGCTGCGCACGACCTTCGACGAAGCGCAGGACGGCGTCGCGCAAACGATCCACGCGCCGTTGCGCTGCCCGTGGCGCGAAACCGATCTCGACGCGTTGCCGGATGCGCAGCGCGTGCCGCGCGCGCAAGCGCTCGCGACGGCCGACGAGGCCGAACCGTTCGATCTCGGCGCGGCGCCGCTCGTGCGCGCGCATCTGATTCGCTTCGACGCGACGCATCACTGGCTCGCTCTCACCGTGCATCACATCGTGTCGGACGGCTGGTCGTCGGGCGTGATGCTGGACGAACTCGCGGCGTTCTATCGCGCGTATGCGTCGGGCGCGCCGGTGCCGCTCGCGCCGCTGCCGATCCAGTATGCCGACTACGCGCTGTGGCAACGCCGCTGGCTCGACGCCGGCGAGCGCGACCGTCAGCTCGCGTTCTGGCGCGAGCGGCTCGATCCGCAGCGCGGCGTGCTGACGCTGCCCGGCGCGGCCGCGCGGCCGGCGCGGCGCAGTGCGCGCGGCGCGCGTCATGTGTTTTCGCTCGACGCGCGCATCGGCGCGCGGTTGCGCGCGTTCGCGGCCGCGTCCGGCGCGACCCCGTTCGCGGTGCTGCTCGCGGCGCTCGACGCGCTGCTGGCGCGCGCGACCGGCGACGCACGGATCTGCGTCGGCGTGCCGGCCGCGAACCGCGAGCGCGCGGAAGTCGCCGGCCTGATCGGCTTCTTCGTCAACACGCTCGCGATCGACGTCGACGTGCCCGCGCACGGCGATTTCTCGTCGCTGGTCGCGCGGACGCAGCGCGCGCTCGTCGATGCGCAGATGCACCAGGACGTGCCGTTCGAGCAGGTGGTCGACGCGCTCGGCGTGCCGCGCAGCGCAAGCCACCATCCGCTGTTCCAGGTGATGGCCGCGTACGGCGAACGCCGCGCGCTGCCGGCATTCGGCGCGGCGTCGGCCGCATTGCTGCCGTCGGGCACGCCGTCCGCGAAATTCGACCTGACGCTGTCCGTCGAAGCGACGCCGGACGGCACCTTCGACGCTGCCTTCATCTACGCGCTCGACCTGTTCGACGCCGATGCGATCGAACGGCTGGCCGCGCGCTTCGTCACGCTGCTGACCGATGCGCTCGCGCTCCCCGACATACCGATCGGCGATCTCGACTGGCTGCCTGCCGACGAACGCGCGCAGCTCTTCGCATGGAACGCGCCGGCCGGCGCGACCGCTGCCGAGCCGTTCGTGCCGGTGCATGCGCGCATCGCCGCGCATGCGCACGCGCGGCCCGACGCACGCGGCGTCGCCGATGTCGATCGGGCATTGACCCGCGGCGAAGTCGATGCCCGCGCGGCGCGCCTGGCGCGCCATCTGGTGGCGGCCGGCGTGCGGCCCGAGATGCGCGTGGGCGTCGCGCTGCAGCGCTCGGTCGACCTGCTCGTCGCGCTGATCGCGGTGCTGAAGTCGGGTGCCGCGTTCGTGCCGCTCGACCCGGCTCACCCGCGCGAACGGCTGGCGCAGATCGTCGGCGACGCGAACATCGCGCACGTGCTGACCGACGCCGCGAGCGCCGCGTCGCTGCCCGAACTGCCGGCGCTGCGCGTGTGGCGCGCCGATGCGATCGATGCGCTCGACGAAGCCGCGCACGTCGCGTTGCCGGACGTGCTGCCCGGCCACGCGGCCTATGCGATCTATACGTCGGGCTCGACCGGCAAGCCGAAAGGCGTGATCGTCGACCACGCGTCGTTCGCGCGGCATTGCGCGGCGATCGCTGAGCGTTACGGCGCGGGCGAGAACGACGTGTTCCTGCTGTTCCAGTCGGTCAATTTCGACGGTGCGCACGAAGGCTGGTTTTCGCAATACATGTCGGGCGCCGCCGTGTCGGTGACGGCCGACGTGCTGTGGCCGCCCGCGCAGACCTGCGCGATGATGATCCGCGACGGCGTGACGATGACCTACGTGCCGCCCGGCTGCGCGGCACAGCTCGCCGAATGGGCGCTCGCGCACGGCGCGCCGCCGACACTGCGCTCGCTGACCGTCGGCGGCGAGGCCACGTCGCGCGAGGCGTTCGCGATGTTGCGCCGTGCGCTGCCGAACGTGCGCGTGGTCAACGGCTACGGCCCGACCGAAACGGTCATCACGCCGACGCTGTGGATGTTCCGTCCCGGCGACGATCTCGCGAAGCTCGGCGACGCCGCGTATCTGCCGATCGGCACGCTGGTCGGCGCGCGCACCGCGCACGTGCTCGACGCGCGACTGCATCCGCTGCCGGTCGGCGTGATCGGCGAACTGTATCTGGGCGGCGAGGGGATCGGCGTCGCACGCGGCTACCTCGACCGCCCGGCGCTGACGGCCGAGCGTTTCGTGCCGGATCCGTACGGCGCGCCGGGCGCGCGGCTGTACCGGACCGGCGACCTCGTGCGGCGCCGCGCGGACGGCGTATTCGATTTCATCGGCCGCGTCGATCACCAGGTGAAGCTGCGCGGCCTGCGCATCGAACTCGGCGAAATCGAAGCGCAGCTCGCCGCGCACGACGCAGTGCGCGAAGCCTGCGCGGTCGTGCACGGGCAGGGCGCGCTCGCGCAACTCGTCGCGTACGTCGAACTGACCGCCGACGCGCAGGCAGCCGCGCAGCCGGTCGAAGCCGCGACGCTCGACGCGCACCTGCGCCGCACGCTGCCCGACTACATGGTGCCCGCGCAACTGATCGTGCTCGACGCGCTGCCGCGCAACGCGAACAGCAAGGTCGACCGCGCGAGGTTGCCGGCGCCCGTGCGTGTCGAACGGGCGTACGAGGCGCCGCACGACGGCGACGAAGCCGCGCTCGCGGCGATCTGGTGCGACGTGCTGAGTCTGGAGCGCGTCGGCCGCGGCGATCACTTCTTCGATCTCGGCGGTCATTCGCTCGCGGCCGTGCGCGTCGCGACGCGCGTGGCCGAACGGCTCGGCCGCGACGTGCCGGTGCGTGCGCTGTTCGAGGCGCCCGTGCTGGCGCAATACGCGCAGCAGGTGGCCGATGCGCCGCGCGCCGCGCATGCGCTCGCCGCGGCGCCGGGCGTCGCGGCGGTCAAACCGGACGCGCACGGCGTATGGCCGCTGTCGCCCGCGCAGGTCGGCCTGTGGTTCCTGTGGCGCGCGCAACCGGACAGCGCCGCGTACAACATTCCGGTCGCGCTGCGCGTGCGCGGCCCGCTCGATGTCGACGCACTGCGCGCGGCGTTCTCGGACGCGGCGGCCGTGCATCCGGCGCTGCGTGCGCGGCTCGTCGTCCGTGACGGCGCGCTGCCGGGCCAGCGGATCGACGCGGACGTCGCCGTCGATCTGCCGGTGATCGACCTGTCGTCCCACGCCGATGCGCCGGCCCGCGCGGCCGCGCTGACCGACGCGGATGCGCTCGCTCCGTTCGACCTCGCGGCCGACGCGCCGCTGTGGCGCGCGCGCGTGCTGCGGCTCGGTGCGGACGATCACGTGCTGTCGGTGACGATTCACCACATCGTGTCGGATGGCGAGTCGATCGAGCTGTGGCTCGATGCGGTGCGCGCCCGCTATGTCGCCCGCGTGCGGCGCAGCGCCGAGCCGGCCGCCGAAGCCGTGCGGTCGACCTTGCCGCTCGTGCTGCCCGCGCCGTGCGATCCGGCGCGTGTCGCGTACTGGCGCGATGCGCTCGCCGATCTGCCGTCGCGCGTGCTGCCGCAGCGTGCCGACGCGCCGGCCGTACCGCAATGGCGCGCGGCCCGTATCGCGTTCGAATTCGATGCGCCGCTGATTCGCGCCGCGCGCGACGCCGCGTCGGCCGCGCACGCCACGCTGCCGATGCTGCTGCACGCGGCGCTCAACACCGCGCTGTTCCGCGCGACGGGCGCGGCCGACCAGCCGATCGGCGTGCTCGCGTCGACGCGCGAGCTCACGGGCGACGCGGCCCGCGCGGCGCTCGGCCTGTTCATCAACTCGGTCGTCGTGCGTACGCGGATCGACCCGGCCGCCCGTCGCGCGGACGTGCTCGCGCAGGTGCGCGACACGGCGCTCGCCGCGTATGCGCATGCCGACGTGCCGTTCGCCGACGTCGTGGCCGCGCTGCGTGCGCCGCGCGCCGCGCAGGCCAATCCGCTGTTCCAGGTGATGTTCAACTACCTGCGCCCGACGGGGGCGGCCGCGCGCGACTGGGCCGGCCTGTCGCTGACCGAATTCGACGACGTGCGCCATCGCGTCGTATTTACGCTGGAGCTCGACGTCGTCGAGCATCCGGACGGCCGCGTGAGCGCCGCGTTCTCGTATGCGGACGAACTGCTCGCGCGCGATTTCGTCGACGGGCTCGTCGATCGGTATCACGACGAAGTCGCGCGCTTCGCCGGCGCGTCGGAAGCCGCGCTCGGCGCGCCCGATGCGCGCGCGGACACGCATGTCGCGTTCGGCCCACGCGCCGACGGCGCGACGCGGCACCACGCGATGCCGTCGCGTGCCGCTGCCGCGCTCGCCGCGCTGTGGTCGGACACGTTCGCGACGGCCGCCCCCGAGCCCGATGCGGACCTGTTCGAAGCCGGCGCGACGTCGTTCGACGTCGTGCGCTTCGTCGACGCCGCAAGCCGTGCCGGTCACGCGCTGACGATCGCCGACGTGTTCGCGGCGCCGACGCTCGCGGCGCTCGGCGCGCGGCTCGATGCGCAAGCGGAAACGGGACAGGAGGCGCGCCATGCTGGCTGAGGTGCGTCCGGACGGATTCACGATGCTCGATACCTACCGCCTCGCGTTCGCGGACGGCCTGTTCGCGGTGCGCGACGGCGTGGAGATCCGCGTCGCGCACGGCGACGGGATCGGCGCGCAGTTGCTGCGCGCGCAGCTCGGCGACGACGGCGCGCTGCGCCTCGTCGCCTACAACCATCGCGCGGCGCCGGCCGACCAGCGGCGGGCGCTGCTGGCCGCGCTGGCCGCGGCGTTCTCGGACAGCGCGCGCCACGCGGCGATCCGGCTCGACCCGGCGGCCTGGCCGGCGGTCGCGCTCGACGCGCTGCGCGCGAGCGGCGTACTCGCCGACGGCGGCCGCTGCGTGCGCGACGGCTGGGCGCAACAGGCCGACCTGTGGCGCGTCGGCGCGCTTGTGCCGTGCGCGACGCTGCCGACGATCACCGACGGCCGGCGTCACCCGCGCCGGCCGCCCGCGCCGCGCGGCGACGTCTATGCGCGCGACCTGCCGGCGCTCGGCGTGCGCTTCACGCTGCGCGGCTGGCAGCCGGAGGAGGACGCCGAACGGCTCGCGCGCTGGTTCGACGAGCCGCGCGTGCGCGACGGCTGGCCGGGCGCACGGCCCGCGCCATGCGGCGCGGCAGGCCCGCAGGAAGCCGATCCGCACGTCACGCCGCTCGTCGGCTGCTTCGACGGCGAGCCGTTCGCGTATTTCGAGGCGTTCTGGCTGAAGGAGGACGCGCTCGCGCCGCACGTCGCGGCGCGCGACTACGACCGCGGGCTGCGGATGCTGGTCGGCGAGCCGCGCTGGCGCGGCCCGCACCGCGTGGCCGGCTGGCTGCCGTCCGTCGTGCATTACCTGTTTCTCGACGACCTGCGTACCGACGCGGTCGGCTGTGCCGTTCCGGCCGGCCACACGCGGGTTGCCGATCATCTCGCGCGGCACGGCTTCGCGCGGCAGCGCCGTCTCGCGCTGGCCGACGCACAGCCGCTGTGGATGCGCACGCTGCGCGAGACGTTCTTCTCCGGCCGTCACGTCTGACGGGCCGGATTCACCGACAAGGGAGCTGAGACATGCAGAGAGAAACCGTATTCGACCTGATCGGCGTGGGCTTCGGGCCGTCGAATCTGGCGCTGGCCGTGCGCCTCGCGGAGCGCGGCGGCGTGCACACGCTCGCCCATTGCTTCGTCGAGCGCCAGCCGGAATTCGGCTGGCATCGCGGGATGCTGCTCGACGACTGCCGGATGCAGATCTCGTTTCTGAAGGATCTCGTCACGATGCGCGATCCGAAAAGCCGCTACACGTTCATCAACTACCTGTTCGAACGCGGCCGGCTGAACGAATTCGTCAACCTGAAGAATTTCTACCCGACCCGCGTCGAATTCCACGACTACCTGAGCTGGGTGGCCGACGCGTTCGACGATCGCGTCCATTACAGCGAGACCGTGCTCGGGATCGAACCCGTGCGCGGCGAGGGGGCGAAGATCGACGCACTGCGCGTGCTGTCGCGCGACGCGGCCGGCCACGAGCGGCAGCGCGTGACGCGCGCGCTGTCGGTCGGCGTCGGCGGCACGCCGGCGGTGCCGGACGCGTTCGCCGCGCTCGGCCGCGACCGCGTGATCCACTCGTCATCGTATCTGACCGACATCGACCGGCTGGTCGCGTCGCCGGACGGCGAGCGCCGCCGCGTCGCGGTGATCGGCGCGGGCCAGAGCGCGGCCGAGGTGTTCGTCGATCTCGCGCGCCGCTTCCCGCACGTCGACGCGAGCCTCGTGATGCGCGCGGGCGCGCTGAAGCCGGCCGACGACAGCCCGTTCGTCAACGAAATCTTCAGCCCCGAATTCACCGACGTCGTCTATGCGCAGCCGCACGATGCGCGCCGCGCGCTGCTCGAGCGTTATCGCGACACGAATTACGCGGTGGTCGACCGGCCGCTGATCGAGCAGATCTACGAAATGCTGTACCTGCAGCGCATCGACGGCACACCGCGTCATGCGCTGCTCGCGAACAGCGCGATCGAGGCCGCGGTGCGCAGCGCCGACGGCCGCATCGAATTGACGTTGCGCGACCGGTTGAGCGGCGCCACGCGCGTCGAGCGCTTCGACGCGCTCGTGCTCGCGACCGGCTACCGCCGCGACACGCATTCGGCGCTGCTCGAAGGCCTCGCGCCGCATCTGGGCGATGCGCTCGCGCGCGGCGACGTGACGCGCGACTACCTGCTCGCGACGCCCGAGCACTTCGCGCCGCGCATCTACCTGCAAGGCTGCTGCGAAGACAGCCACGGGCTGTCCGACACGCTGCTGTCGGTGCTGGCGCGCCGCGCGGACGAGATCTGCGCGTCGCTGGAGGAAGGCATCGCGGCCGCGCAAGACGACGGCGCGAGCCGTGCAGTGCACGAACAACGACATCAACACGGGGTGAGCGCGGGCCGGATGGCTTTCGCTCTTTGACAAAGGCGCGGTCGGAGACCGCATGAAAAAGTGGAGCAGAAGAAGATGGAGTGGGCAACAGGCACGCGTTTGCGTGCGATCGCAGCCGCGGCAAGCGTGGCGTTCGGTACGGCGGCGGCAGGGCACGCTTACGCCCAGACGGCGCCGGCCGTGAACGCAGGCGCCGCGGCGTCGGCCAGCAGTGCGCAAAACGGCGCGACGGCGAATCCGTCGACGGGCGCGCAAAACGGCACGCTGCCGGCGATCACCGTCAACGCGGCCTCGGCGGGAGACGGCACGGTCGGGCTCGTCGCGAAGCGCAGCACGACCGGCACCAAGACCGACACGCCGCTCGACGAGATCCCGCAGACGATCAACGTCGTCACCGCGCAGCAGATCGAGATGACCGGCGCCACCGACGTGAACGCGGCGCTGCGCTACGTGCCGGGCTTCTCGTCGTACGGTTCGGACAACCGCTCCGACTGGTACGCGGCGCTGCGCGGCTTCACGCCGACCGCCTACGTGAACGGGCTGCAGGTGCCGAACACGATCAACCTCGCGAGCTGGCGCGTCGATCCGTACATGATCGACAGCATCAGCGTGCTGCGCGGGCCCACCTCGGTGCTGTACGGCGCGGGCGATCCGGGCGCGATCGTCGACGTGCACACCAAGCTCGCCGACGGCGAGCGCGTGCGCGAAGCGGGCGTGCAGATCGGCGACTACGCGCGCAAGCAGTTCATGATCGACGTCGGCGACAAGCTCGATCCGGACGGCAAGTATGCGTACCGGTTCGTCGGCGTCGCGCGCGACGGCAACGCACTGACCGGCCCGAACAACGACCAGCGCGTCGCGCTCGCGCCGTCGTTCCGCTGGCGCCCGGACGCGGATACGTCGCTGACGCTGTCCGCGACCTACCTGCAGGACTGGGGCGACATCTCGTCGAACTTTCTGCCGGCGCAGGGCACGGTGCTGCCGAACCCGAACGGCCAGATCGACAAGGACATCTACGAAGGCGACGGCAACTTCAACTACTACCGCAAGAAGCAGTGGTCGGTCGGTTACCAGTTCGAGCGCAACCTGACGCCGGCCTGGACGTTCCGTCAGAACACGCGCCTGATGCACCTGTCGCTCGACAACGGTTCGGTGTGGGGCAACGGCTTCGTCGACGGCAGCACGACCGACGTGTCGCGCTGGGCGGGCGTGTTTCAGATGAACTACAGCCGCTTCGACATCGACAACAACCTCGAGGGTCGTTTCGCGACGGGGCCGCTCCAGCACACGCTGCTGCTCGGCTTCCAGTACAACCGCCAGACCGCGACCGACAGCGAATGGGTTGCCGCCGCGCCGCCGCTGAACATCTACAACCCCGTCTATACGCCAGTGACCACGAGCGTGTTCTCGAATCCGGAGACGACCGGTCGCACCAACACGTACACGACGATGAACACGTTCGGCCTGTACGCGCAGGACCAGATCAAATGGAATCGCTGGACGCTGACGCTCGGCGGCCGCGAGGACTGGGTCAACATGCGGATGGACGACCGCGCGGCCGGCACGTCGACGAAGGCGGACGTCACGGCGTTCACCGGCCGCGTCGGCCTCACGTACCAGGGCGATTACGGGCTGTCGCCATACATCAGCTACGCGACGTCGTTCAATCCGCTGATCGGCGTGAACCTGCTCGGCGGCGGGCTGCCGCAGCCGACGCGCGGCAAGCAGATCGAGGCCGGCCTGCGCTGGCAGCCGCCCGGCAAGAACCTGATGTTGAACGCGGCGATCTACCAGATCAACCAGACCAACGGGATCACGCCGGCGCTGCCGAGCCAGGACCCGGACGGTACGAAGTCGGTGCAGTCGGGCGAGGTGCGCTCGCGCGGGATCGAACTGAGCGCGACCGGCAAGGTCACGCCGAACCTGTCGGTGGTCGCGTCGTATGTCTACCAGGATGTGAAGGTCATCAAGGCGAACGACAACACACTGAACAACTGGCCGGTCGACATTCCGCGTCCGCGCCAGATGGCGTCGCTGTGGACCGACTGGACGTGGCACACGGGGCCGCTCGCGGGCTTCGGCCTCGGTGGCGGCATTCGCTACCAGAGCGCGTCGGCCGGTGCGGCCGACAACTCGCTGACGGTATCGAGCGTCACGCTGTTCGATGCGGGCCTGCATTACGACATGCGTAACTGGCGCTTCGCCGTGAACGGGACAAACCTGTTCAATCGCCATTACATCAGCGGTTGCCAATCGACGAACGTCTGCATTTTCGGGACCGACCGCACGGTGATCGCGACCGCGAAATACAACTGGTGACGTCGCGCGCCGCCCCGCGCCAGCCGGCCTTCGTGGCCGGCCCGAGCAGGCCGCGGCGCCTTCGTCCGCTTTTTTCCACGACGCCTCCATGCCGAAGAAAAATCTCGTCTACATCCAGTCGCTGCGCAACGGCGCGGCCGATCGCGCCGGCCAGCCCGTCGCTTACCGGGGCGGCACGCGCTACATGAAGGCGCCGCTCGAATTCCTCGTCGAGCGCCTGAACGACTCGCCGCTCGGCGAGCGCTACACGCTCGCGGGCGTGATCGTCGACGACGACGAAGGCTCGCCGGCCGACCGCGCGAAGGTCGCCGACTACGGGTTCAAGCGCACGCCGGGCCGCCCGTGGATCCTGCCCGACGGGCTGACCGTGCAGGGCCGGCCGGTCGACGATCTGTTCTGCACGATCGCGTCGACGTACCGGCGGCTGCCGCGCGACGCACGCGAACGCGTGACGGGCAAGCAGGCGTTCGAGCGCCGCCTGCTCGAGCGGCTGCTCGAACTCGACGCCGACGTGGTCGTGCTCGACGGACTGCTCGTGATCCTCGACGAGCTCGTGCGACCCGGCGCGCGCTTTCATCGCCGTATCGCGAACATCCATCCCGGCATCACCGCCGACGATTCGCCGTACCAGCGGCGCGGCGCGTGGGCGACGCTCGATGCGCTGCACGGCGCGCGCGGCGAACGGGTCGACTGGGCCACCGGTGCGACGTCGTCGGTCGAACCCGTGACGATGACGGGCGCGTCGTTCCACTACGTCGACAACGGTATCGATTCCGGCGAGGTGATCTGCGACGTGCTCGACACGCCGATCGCGCCGGACGACACGATTCTCGAACTGCGCTGGAACAACTTTCAGCGCAGCCTGTTTCCGGCGCTCGAACGCGGGCTGCACGTGCTCGCCGATCGCCACGACGCGGGAGCATTGTGATGCAGGACACGCTGACGAAACCGGCCGGCGCGGCCGACGCCGTCGAAGGTGAAGTGGCCGCGGCGCTCGACGGCGCCGCGCACGGGCAGGCGGCGGCCGTCGTCGAGCATGCGCTCGACGCATGGCGACCCGACGACGCGCCGGACGCGCTGCTCGCGACCTTCGTCGCACTGTTCAACACCGACACGCGGCACGATGCGGCGACGATCTCGGTGCCGCTCGGCGGCGCCGATGCGGCGGCCGTGGCATCGTACGTCGCGCGTGCGGTGCGCGAAGGCGTGATCGACGGCGCGCAGGTCGCGGGCGACACGCTGCGGCTCACCGTGTCGCGCACGACGTTCTGGCAGAATCCGCGGCCGTGGCTGAAGGCGCCCGCATCGGGCGGGATGCCGCTGCGCTACGCGATCACGAACGGCCATCGGCATCCGGTGCGGCCGCCGTCGCCGGCCGGCGAGATTTATGCCCGCGCGATGCCGCAGGTCGGCATGACGTTCAGCCTGCGCACCGTCGACATCGACGCGCACGCGGACCTGTTCAGCACGTGGATGAACCTCGATCGTGTCGCGCATTTCTGGGACCAGCGCGGCACGCGCGACGAGCATGCGGCGTATCTCGCCGAACGGCTCGCCGACCCGCACATGCACCCGACGATCGGCTATTTCGACGACACGCCGTTCGGCTATTTCGAGTTCTACTGGGCGAAGGAGGACCGCCTCGCGCCGTTCTACGATGCGCACGACTACGATCGCGGGCTGCACCTGCTGATCGGCGACTCGCGTTTCCAGAGCGCCGGCAAGCTGCATGCGTGGTGGAGCGGGGTGCTGCACTACATGTTCGTCGACGAACCGCGTACGCAGCGGCTCGTCGGCGAGCCGCGCGTCGACCACGTGCGGCATATCGCGTACATGCATCGGCTCGGGTTCTACACGCTGAAGGAGTTCGATTTCCCGCACAAGCGCGCGGCGCTCACCGTGATCGAGCGCGATACGTTCTTTGACACTTTCCGGTTGCCATGACGGGGGCGGCGCACAGCGTCGGTGCGACGGTGTGCGCGACCTTGGGATGCGCATGCATTGGCCGTCCGGTATATGGACCGCGTGGCCTGCGTCATGAAGAATGGATCGCTCCTCTCATCGACGACAGGCCGGCAGCATGAATCAGACATCCTCGACAGCGTGGGACGCAGTGGCGGATTCGCATTCCGCCCATTGTAGACATATGCCAGCATATGTCTACAATGGGCGCATCGTACTCCCATGGAGTGGCTCATGCGCACCGTTTCCATTTTCAAGAACGCCCGTAACCAGGCAATCCGCATCCCGAAGGACATGGAGTTCGAGGGCGTCACCGAACTCGAGATCCGCCGCGAGGGCGATACGCTGCTGTTGCGGCCGGTACGCCCCACGTGGCTGTCGTTCGCGAACGAACCGCTGGCCGATGCCGATTTCCTTGCCGAACGCCCGGCCGTCATCGAAACCGGTCGCTTCGACCTGTCCGGCGACGCCGATGCGCCGACGGAGTCGAACCGGTGACCACGCTCTACATGCTCGACACGAACATCTGTTCGTTCATCATGCGCGAGCGGCCGCCCGCGGTATTGTCGCGGTTGCAGTCGTGCGTCGACGCACAGCACCGGATCGTCGTGTCGGCCGTGACCTATGCCGAAATGCGGTTCGGTGCAGTCGGCAGAAAGGCATCGCCGAAGCATGCCGACCTCGTGACGAGCTTTGTCGCGCGGCTGGACGGCGTGCTGGCGTGGGATACCGCGGCGATCGATGCAACCGCCGCGATTCGCGCCGACCTCGCCGCACGTGGCACGCCGATCGGCGCGAACGACGCATCGATCGCCGGCCACGCGATCGCAGCCGGTGCGGTGCTCGTCACGAACAACGGTCGCGAATTCAGTCGTGTCGCGGGGTTGCCGCTCGAAGACTGGGCGGCCTCGGCATGACGCAGCGAATGTACGATGGGATTGCGGTCGCGCGGCAGCCCGTCATGCCCGACCAACGGGCGGATCCGCGAGGAAGCCAGCGCGGAATGCATCGAGATACCGGTCGGCATCGTCATTGAATTCACCCGGCAACAGCGCGAACGCGCGGGCCTGCAGATCCTGCCCGAGCGTCGCGTAAGTCGCGTCGTCGGACAACAGCGCGCGGATCGCATCGTACGTGTGCGGCGACGCGGTGCGCTTCGCGTCACGCGCGAGCAGCGCCGCTGCCGCCAGCTCCGGCTGAAAGCCATGTCGTTCGAGCAGGTCGGGCGCGACGTCCCAGATGCGCTCGCGGTTGCCCGCATCGTGAAAATGCGTGAGCAGGAACAGCAGGTCGTACGCGTCGCTGTTCTGGCGCGCGCGCCGGTCCTTCCACGCGAGCAGCTTCAGCAGCGCGAGCGCCGGCAGGCTCGCCACCGGCACCGTGATGCCGGCGCCGATCGACACGGTCAGCGCGGTATCGACCGCCTCCTGAAAACCCAGCACGTTCAGCACGAAGTCGCCGCCGGGCGGCCATGCGATTTCGCCGGGCGGCGCTTCGAGCGGCCCGAACGGCACCAGGTCGAGTTCCGTGCGAAAACCCTGCATCCCGCTGTCGAACAGCAGTTTTTGCCGATGCTTCGGCGCGCGGGCGAATTGCCCGGTCGCGACGAGCGTATCGACGAGCCGTGCATGAAACGGCCAACTGACCGCGCACACCGCGACGTCGACGTCCCGCGTCGCGCGCACCGGCCGGATGCCGTGGACATGCCACATCAGGATGTCGCGTGCGGTCGCGCCGGCCACGACGAATGCCGCGTCGAGTTGCGCGCAGGCCGCGCCAACCGACTGCAGCAGCGCCACCGCCGCCGGCTCGAGCGGGCGGCTCGCATCGATTTCAAGCGGGCGGGTGGGCGAGGTATCGGTCATGGATGTGTTCGGCTGCGGCAAGATTGCGGCTGTCTCCGGACGAGACGAGATCCGCATAGATCAAAAGCGGCGGCACGAGCGGCACCTCTTGCTCGCGCCAGTCGAGTGCCGGCGAGCGCGGCCAGAACGCTTCGAGGATTTCGACGTCGCCGTGCGCATCCGGACGCAGGCGGCCCTGCAGCAGCAGGCCGTTCGGCACGGCGCCGTGCGTATAGACGGTGATCGCGGCCGGCTTCAGATCGTGCGTCAGCAAATCGGCTGCCGGCTCGCCACCGAGTTGTGCATCGAAGGCCGCGAAATCGAAGCCGCGCCACCAGTCGGGCGCGAGGCCGGCAAACCGGCGACTCGGCAGCTTCGCACGCAAGCGGCTCGGGTACAGCGCGACCCATTCCTGTACGAAGCGCGGCCAGTCGGGAATCAGACGCTCGCCGTTGCGGCGTTGCCCGACGAGGCCGCGCGCGATCAGATCGTCCATCGCGAGATCGACCGTGCCGAGCGCGACGCCCGACGCGGCGGCGATCCCCCGATACGGCTGCGCGACGAGGCCCGGCTGCGTCGCAAGCGCGAACATCACGGCCAGCCCCTTCGGCGTGGTCGCGCGCGATGCCTGCCGGCGCGGCGTGCGAGCAGGTTTGGGCCGGCCCGCGATCATGACGGTCGCTTCCGGCTGGATCAGGCATACGTTGCCGGCGGTGTCGAGAAACGGGATGCCCTGGTCGATCAAGCCCCCGGCCAGTTCGCCGGAAAGGTAGGGCGCGACCAGCATCAGCGGCCGCTCGCCGGACACGTGTGCGGCCTCACCGCGGCGACGCAATTCCGCGAGCGCGCCCGCCAGCGATTCGACACGAAGGCTCACGGCGACCGGCATCTCCACGACCTGTCCGGCCACGTCGAAGCGAATCATCGCGTCGGCGCGCGCGCGGTACGCTGCCGGCACGCGCACGGGCCGCGCGTTGAAGCGCGGGGTGACGCGGCCGAACGCGGCGCACGCTTCGTCGAGCACCTGTTGTTCCGACATCGGGAGGGGGGCGTTCTTGGGCATCAACGAGGATCGCTTGTTCACTTTTTTATCAGCGTACACAAAAAATGTACAAGCGTCAAAGAGTGAACATAATCTCGTAAGCCTTTGAGGTAAAGGCAGTATTTCAGGTGCATAAATGACCACGACCACCCCTCTTGCACGAGAATTCGCGACAGAGCGTGTAGTGTCACACGACCGGATCGGCCGCGGCAGTCGTCCGGATGGCCGGTCACCACGTGCCGTGAGCCGTATTTTCATCTAGCAACCATCAGTTGCTACCGCGACGACTTTCCGTCTGCCCGGTTGCTGTCGAATCGACTATCGTTGCCTGCATGTTCCCCATCGCCCATCAGGAGACGACACCGTGACGCACAGCGTGATCCCCGCCGGCCTCGCCGACGAAATGATCGAAATTCGGCACCGCATCCACGCCCATCCCGAACTGGGTTTCGAGGAATTCGCGACAAGCGATCTCGTCGCCGAGCAATTGCAGTCGTGGGGCTACACCGTGCATCGCGGGCTCGGCGGCACCGGCGTCGTCGCCCAGTTGAAAGTGGGCAACGGCAAGCAACGCCTCGGCCTGCGCGCCGACATGGACGCGCTGCCGATCCACGAAGCGACGGGCCTGCCGTACCAGAGCACGATCGCGGGCAAGATGCACGCATGCGGCCACGACGGCCACACGGCGATGCTGCTGGCGGCCGCGAAGCACCTCGCGCGCGAACGCCGCTTCTCGGGCACGCTGAACCTGATTTTCCAGCCGGCCGAGGAAGGGCTCGGCGGCGCGAAGAAGATGCTCGACGAAGGGCTGTTCGAGCAATTCCCCTGTGACGCGATCTTCGCGATGCACAACATGCCGGGCTTCCCGACCGGCAAATTCGGTTTCCTGCCGGGGGCGTTCATGGCGTCGTCGGATACCGTCGTCATCGACGTGCAGGGTCGCGGCGGTCACGGCGCAGTGCCGCATCGGGCGATCGATCCGGTCGTCGTATGCGCGCAGATCGTGCTGGCGCTGCAGACGATCGTGTCGCGCAACGTGTCGCCGCTCGACATGGCGATCGTCACGGTCGGCGCGATCCATGCGGGCGAGGCGCCGAACGTGATTCCCGATCGCGCGCAGATGCGCCTGTCGGTGCGTGCGCTGAAGCCCGAGGTGCGCGACCTGCTCGAAACGCGCATCAACGAGGTCGTGCATGCGCAGGTGGCCGTGTTTGGCGCGACCGCGACGATCGACTACCAGCGCCGCTACCCGGTGCTCGTGAACGATACGGAGATGACGGCGTTCGCGCGCGGCGTCGCTCGCGAATGGGTCGGCGAAGCCAACCTGATCGACGGGATGGTGCCGCTCACCGGCAGCGAGGATTTCGCGTTTCTGCTCGAGAAACGGCCGGGCTGCTACCTGATCATCGGCAACGGCGACGGGGAGGGCGGCTGCATGGTGCACAACCCCGGCTACGACTTCAACGATGCGGCGCTGCCGACCGGTGCGTCGTACTGGGTCAAGCTGACCGAGGCGTTTCTGGTGTGACGGAGGAGGCGAGGCACGCGGCACCGGTTCTATCGCGAAACGGATGAAACCATCGACGTCATCCGTGTCCTGCACCCACGGATGGACATCGAACGGCATCCGTAGCCGCGCACGTCGGATGCCGTAACCACTGCAAAGCGGCGCTCGATACCGACAGGCATTGCGCCACGTCGATGCAGGCGCGGTATCGATCGGTCTAGAACGCGTCCCCGCTGAACAACGCCACGACTGCATCCGGATTCGACGGCCAGTACATGTGCATGTACGTCGCGACGATCGCGCCGCTCCGGTAGACGGCTTCGCCGCTGTCCTGCGCGCCGTCGGGGCGCGCGGCGTGCGCGACCGGTTCCAGCGGCGTCGCGAGCCGCGAATAGTGGAACGTATGACCGCGCATCGGCCCGGTGCGCGTATCGAGCTGCTGCATGCCGAGCGCCGCGAACCGGCGCTGCATCGTCGCATGCCCCGGCAGCAGGCCGAGCATCGGCGTCGCCGAGCCATCCGCATCGGTCAGCGATTCGCACAGGTAAACCATTCCCCCGCATTCCGCGACGATCGGCCGGCCGGCTGCCGCATGCGCGCGAATCGTCCGCGCAGTCGCGGCGTTCCCGGCAAGCGTCGCCGCATGCAGTTCCGGATAGCCGCCCGGCAAAAACAGCGCATCGCAATCGTCGGGCACGGGTTCGTCGGCGAGCGGCGAGAAGAATCGCAGCGTCGCACCGAGCGCATCCAGCAGCGCGAGATTGGCCGGATAGATGAACGAGAACGCCGCATCGCGCGCCACCGCGATCCGCTTGCCGGCCAGCGCACGCGGCAGCGGCGCGGCCGCGTCCGGTTCCGCGAACGCGACGGCCGGCGGCAAGTCGGCCAGCGCCGTCTGCGCGAGCACGTCGGCCGCGCGATCGAGCCGCGCGTCGAGATCGTCGATATCGGCCGGCCGATGCAGGCCGAGATGTCGCTCCGGCAGCGCGATGCCCGCATCGGCCGGCACGTGTCCGAGCCAGCGCAACGCGTCGGGCAACGCCTGTTGCAGCAATTGCGCGTGCCGGGCCGAGCCGACGCGATTGGCCAGCACGCCGTGAAACGGCAGCCCCGGCCGGAACCGCGCGAGCCCGAACGCGATCGCCGCGAACGTCTGCGCCATCGCCTTCGCCGAAATCACCGCGACGACCGGCACGCCGAACGCGGCCGCGAGATCGGCACTGCTCGGCGTGCCGTCGAACAGCCCCATCACGCCTTCGATCAGGATCAGGTCCGCGTCGCGCGCGGCTTCGGCGAGCAGGGCGCGGCAGCCGGCCTCGCCGACCATTCCGAGGTCGAGCGCATGCACGCTCGCGCCGCTCGCGCGTTCGAGCAGCATCGGATCGAGAAAATCGGGGCCGGTCTTGAACACGCGCACGCGGCGGCCGCGCCGGCGGTGCAGCCGCGCGAGGCCGGCCGTCACCGACGTCTTGCCCTGGCCCGACGCGGGTGCGCTGACGAACAGCGCGGGGCAGGCCGGCATGCTCAGAACTCCACGCCGCGCTGCGCCTTCACGCCTTGCTCCTTGTACGGATGCTTGACGAGCCGCATTTCGGTGACGAGATCGGCCGCATCGATCAGCGCATCGGGCGCGTGCCGCCCGGTGACGACGACGTGCACCGACTCCGGACGCGCGACGAGCGTCGCGAGCACTTCGTCGAGCGGCAGGTATTCGTACTTCAGCACGGTGTTCAGCTCGTCGAGGATCACCATCCGGTAGTCGCCGCTGTCGATCATCCGGCGCGCCTCGTCCCAGCCCTTGCGCGCGGTCGCGATATCGGCGTCGCGGTTCTGCGTGTTCCACGTATAGCCGTCGCCCATCGTCACGAAATCGCATTGCGCGACCGCGCCGAGGAAGTCGCGCTCGGACGTGTGCAGCGCCCCCTTGATGAACTGCACGACGCCGAGCCGCATGCCGTGGCCGAGCACGCGCACGGCCATCCCGAACGCGGCCGTGCTCTTGCCCTTGCCGTTGCCGGTGTGAACGATCAGCAGGCCCTTTTCCTGCGTGGCGGCGGCCTGCTTCTTCTCGTGGCCGGCGCGGCGGCGTTCGGCCATCCGCTGATGGGATTCGGAATCGGTCTTCATCGGGAATCGTCCTGTCGAAAGCGAAACAACGGGTTCAGAGCGGGCCGGCGAGCGCGACCGTCACGCCGTCCCGGATGGATTTGGGGCCGAGCAGCCGGCCGTGCGGCGCGGCGAGCTGCGCGCACGGCTCGGCCACGCCCGCGATGCCGAAGCGCGTCAGCGCGGCGCCGGACGGGCCGCTCGCGGCCAGTTCCGGGCGGCTCGCGAGTTGCGTCGCATCGAACGCGACGAGCGGCCAGCCACGGCGTGCGCACAGTGTGCGCAGCGCCCGGGCGCGTGCCTTGTCGGCGAGCGTCGCGACGAGCGCCGGTTCGGCGGCCGGGTAGCGCGCGAGCGCGGCGCGGATCGCGGCGTCGAGTTGCGCGGCCGTGACGCCCGCGCGAAAGCCGACGCCGAGCGCGACGCGCATCATGCGCAGCCGCCGAGCGCCGCACGCACCGCCGGATCGTCGGCGAGCGCCGCGACGCGGCCGATCACGACGATCGCCGGCGAACCGATACCGGCCGCACCGACACGCTCGACGAGCGTATCGAGCGTCGCGAGCAGGTGGCGCTGTTCGGGGCGCGTGGCGTTCTCGATCGCCGCGCACGGCGTATCGCCGGGCAGGCCGCCGTCGCGCAGCGCCGCGGCAATTGCGTCGAGGCGACGGATGCCCATGTAGATCACGATCGTCATGCGCGTGGCCGCGAGCGCGCGCCAGTCGGGCTCGTCGGCTCCCGCGCCGTGGCCGGTGACGAAGATCACGCCCTGCGCGTCGCCACGGTGCGTGACCGGGATGCCGAGCGCGGCCGGCGCGGCGATACCCGCGGTGACGCCGTTGACGACTTCCACCGGAAAGCCCGCCGCACCGAGCGCGACCAGTTCCTCGCCGCCGCGGCCGAACACGAACGGATCGCCGCCCTTGAGCCGCGCGACGCTGCGGCCCGCGCGCAGGTGTGCGAGCAGCGCGGCGACGATCGCCGCCTGCGGCGTCGACGCATGGCCGCCACGCTTGCCGACGTGCTCGATCAGCGCGTCGGCGCGCGCATGGCGCAGCACGTCGGGGTTCACGAGATCGTCGACGAGCAGCACGTCGGCCGCGCCGATCGCGCGCACCGCTCGGAGCGTCAGCAGGTCGGCGTCGCCGGGGCCCGCGCCGACGAGCCATGCGCGGCTCATCGCGCGCGGCACGGCGCGCACCGTGTCGACACAGTGGAACAGGGAAGGCGGGCGGCACATCGGCGGCCGGCGGGCAGGCAGTGCATGACGGATCGGGCGAAACCCGCGCGAACGCGGGTGGAATGCGCACCCCATCCGTCCCCCGCGGACCGGGCGTTCGGCGAGCATCGCGCTCGCCCCTTGCGTCGGCCGGTATCCGGGCTGGCCGCTTGCCAGACCGCAGCCTTCCCGCCCGGTCGAAGGGCAGTGGCATCGCGGGCGGTCTGGGCGCACGCGCGGGAAAGCGCGTTGCGCGGGCGGCGTACCGTTGCGGGGACAGCACAGGCCGGGCGGACATCCGCCTCCTGTTTCCCGTTTAACTGCATGCGCGGAATGCGCATGCGAGCACCGAACGCGGCGCATACGATAGCACAGGCGTGCCATGCGCGAGCCGCCCGGCGGACCGGTCGCGCGAGGCGTCGGCGCGGCCCGCGAGGTCAGAACTTGTACGCCGCCGTCAGCGTGAACGTGCGTGGCGAACCGGGCATGATCTGCGCGAGGCCCGTCGCATTCGCGTAATAGTCGCGATCGGTCAGGTTGACGGCCGCCAGCGTCACCTCGAGGTCGCGCGTGCGATATCCGGCCTTGCCGTCCCAGCGGACGTATGCGGGCAGTTCGAGCAGGTTGTCGCGATCGGCGTAACGCGCCCCTTCGTACACCAGCCCGAGTTCGGCGAAAAATCCGCGCAGCGGCGCATGGCCGACGAACAGGCTGCCGTTCGACCCGGACACACCCGCCGACCGCTTGCCCGCGTACTTCGGCTCGGCGTCGACCACCCGTGCGTGTTGCCAGCCGATGCCGCCGCGAACGAACCAGTCGCCCGCGAGCCGGCCGGCGACGCCCAGTTCCAGGCCGCGATTGCGCTCGAGGCCGTTGAGGTCGAAGAACCCGGGCCGAACCGGATCGGCGACGCGGCGGTTGTACAGATCGAGCTGAAACAGTGCGAGCGTCGTGCTCAGCGCGCCATCGCGCCAGTCGCTTTTCACGCCGATCTCGTACTGGCGGTTGTATTGCGGGCCGAGATCGTTGGCGTTGCCGCGCGCGTCCGGCGTGATGCCGATCAGGTCGCCGCCGACCGGCGCGAAGCTCTTGCTGTACGACGCATACACGCTGTGCGCGCCAACCGGTGACCACACGACGCCGAGTCGCGGGCTCCATGCCGTCGTCGTGCGCCGCGCATGCAAAGCGTTCAGCACGTTGGTCGAATCGACGTCGAAGCGTTCCGCGCGCAGGCCGCCGAGCAGTTTCCACGCTCGCCCGAGGTCGATGCGATCCTGCGCAAAGATCGCGTAGTCGCTGACGCGATGGCGGTTCATCGCATACGGGCGCGGCGCCGCGCCGGCCGGCGCGAGACGATCCGGCCCGGTGATCGGGACCGGAGCCGCGTCGGCCTGCCAGAGCGTCGGGCTGCGTTTCTGCCAGCCGTATTCGATGCCGAACAGCAGGTGATGCAAGCCGAGGCCGGTCGCGACTTTGCCGCTCAGCTCGACGCCGGTCTGCACGTTGAGATGCGTCATGTCCTGCAGATAGCGCGCACGTTGCACGCGCCGGTAGTCGCGCGGCTTCGCGACGTAGCTTTGCGTGACGTAGGTATTGTCGAAGGTGCTGCGCAAATCCAGCACGCCCAGCGTATGGCGCAGTGTCCAGTCGTCGTCGAGCACGTACGTGAAGACCGAGCGCCCGTTCATGTTCTTGTCGCGGACGGTGTCGCGGTCCGCCGCGCCGAAGAAGGTTGCGCGCGGCGCGGACGGCAGCGAGAACGCGATCGGCCTGCCGGCCGCGTCGATCGCGGCGACCGGCGCCGGCATGCCGCGATCGGGCACGCGTTGGTACGTGTCGTATTCGAACTGCAGCAGCCAGCTTCGCCGTGCGTCCTGCCATTTGATCGACGGCGCGACGTACTGACGCGTGCCGTCGACGTGGTCGCGGAAGCTGCCTGCGTGTTCGCGGCCCGCATTGAGCCGCATGCTCCATGCGCTCGACAGCATCCGGTTGAGATCGACCGATGCGCCGAGCCGTCCGTAACTTCCGGTCGCCGCCGAGACATGTCCGAAGTTTTCCGGCAACGGCTGCTTGGTGATCCGGTTGATGATGCCGCCGCCGCTGCCGCGCCCGTACAGCGCCGCGGCCGGTCCCTTCAGCACTTCGACGCGTTCGATATTGCCGAGACTGCGCACGTATTGCGCGTCGTCTCGCATGCCGTCGAGCAGCAGGTCGCCCGCGGCGGAAAAGCCGCGGATGCGGAACGCATCGAAGCGCGTATCCGACGTATTGGAAACACCTGGCACGCCGGCCAGCGCGTCGGCAAGCGTGCGGCCGCCATAGGACAGCGTTTCCTCGACCGGGACGCTGTCGATGGTTTGCGGTACGTCGCGCGGATCGCTCGCGGTGCGGGTCGCCGTGCTCACGCTTTCGGCGCGCGGATCGTTCGGATGGCGTCGGCTGCGCACCTCGAGCGCGGGCAGCTCGTCGTCGAACTCGGCCGCCGGGGCAGGGCAGGGAGCAACGCAGGCGATCGAGCACAGCGACAGGGCCAGCACAGGAAACCGCCGCCCGGATATCTGTCGTTTCGACATGGAAATTTAAGGATGACTGAGTGATTGCCTCACATGGCCGTTGCGTGATGGTTGGCTTCGTTATCGGGCGAAGTTTATCTTACGAAGTTGAAAACGACAATCATTCGCGTTTGCCGCCGACCGCTCGCCTTGACGCTCCCCGCACCGCCGCCTACACTCGCACGCGTTTTGGTGCTCGCGCGCGCCGCTCCGGCGCGCGCAGTTAAACGGGAAACAGGGAGCCTGCCTGCGCCGCAGTCGAGCCAACCTGTGCTGCCCCCGCAACGGTAAGCGAACGCGTCGCGCGCAGCGCGATGCAGCGCCGCTTCGCCGCATGCCCCGCGCATGCGGACGACCGCCACTGGATGCCGCGCGTATCCGGGAAGGCGAAGCGGCGTGTTCGTCAGCCCGGATACCGGCCTAAACGTTGGGGTTCAGCGCCGCGGGGAGGCGGCGCATCGTCCACGGCCGCAGTAGGCCCGACGCCCGGTGTTCGACGCTTCCTTCGTCCATCTGCCGCCGCGCGCACGCGAGCGGCCGCCGCGGCGAACGGCAGGCGGCGCGGGGCGGGGCCGGCGGCAGCCGTGTTGGCATTCACGATGTCGACCGTTCGCAAGGAAGCACCATGCCCGATTCGTTGTTCCGCCCGTCCTGCGGCTGTCCGGCCGGACCGCGCGGCGATCTTCCCGCGTCCCGTCCCGTGAATGGCCGCGCCGCCACCGACGCGACGCCCCCGGCCTGATTCCATTCCCGTCACAGGACCTACCATGACCCTACGCAAGCTTCCCGTCACGATCGTCACGGGCTTTCTCGGCAGCGGCAAGACGACGCTGATGCGCCATATCCTGCAGCACGCCAAAGGCCGCCGCATCGCGGTGATCGTCAACGAATTCGGCGAGCTCGGCATCGACGGCGAAATCCTCAAGGGCTGCGGCATCGGCTGCGACGATGCTCAGGGCGAGGCATCGGGCCAGTTGTACGAACTCGCGAACGGTTGCCTGTGCTGCACCGTGCAGGAAGAGTTCTATCCGGTGATGGAAGCGCTCGTCGAGCGCCGCGCGGACATCGACCACGTGCTGATCGAGACGTCGGGCCTCGCGCTGCCGAAGCCGCTCGTGCAGGCGTTCAACTGGCCGACGATCCGCAACAGCTTCACGGTCGACGCGGTCGTGACCGTCGTCGACGGGCCGGCCGCCGCGAGCGGCCAGTTCGCGGAAAACCCGCAGGCCGTCGACGCACAGCGCCGCGCCGATCCGAATCTCGACCACGAGTCGCCGCTGCACGAACTGTTCGCCGATCAACTGTCGTCCGCCGATCTCGTGATCGTGAACAAGGCCGACCTCGTCGACGACGCCGAATTCGCGCGGATCGAAACCGCGATCCGCGACGAGATCCCGTCGCAGGTGAAGATCGTGCGCGCGACGCGCGGCGAGCTCGACCTCGCGCTGCTGCTCGGCCTCGAATCGGCATCGGAAGAAACGATTCACCTGCGTCACGACCATCACGGTGCGGCCGACGACGGCGATCACGATCACCATCACGACGATTTCGATTCGGTGGTGGTGTCGGGCGACGCCGGCACGCGCGAAGCGACGATCGCCGCGCTGCAGCGCGTGGTCGAAGCGCACACGATCTATCGCGCGAAAGGCTTCGCCGCGCTGCCCGGCGCGCCGATGCGGCTCGTGATCCAGGGCGTCGGCCGCCGCTTCGACAGCTATTTCGACCGCCGCTGGCAGGACGGCGAAACGCGCGCGAGCCGCTTCGTGCTGATCGGCGAGGATCTCGACGCGGCCGCGCTGCAACGCGCGTTCGACGCCGCGTGCGCGGCCGAGCCGCAACAGGCGTAACGCACGATGCATCTGCTGCGCACCACGCCGGGCGGCTTCGTCGACGATACGCAGGGCGTCGTCCGGATCGACCAGCAGCCGGCCGACATCGTGATCCTGAGTTCGGCCGACACGACGCTGTCGTTGCTCGCGAGCGTCGTGCCGCACTTGCCGGCCGGGTTCCCGAGCGTGCGGCTCGCGAACGTCACGTTCCTGCGGCAGCCGGCGTCGGTCGATTTCTACGTCGACGACGTGCTGCGTCACGCGAAGACGGTCGTGATCGATCATCTCGGCGGCGAAGCGTACTGGCCGTACGGGATCGAGCAGGCCGTGTCGCTCGCGTCGAAGCGCGGGCAACGGCTCGCGATGTTCTCTGGCGACCTGCAGGAGGACCCGAATCTCGTCGCGAAGAGCACGGTCGGGGCCGACCTGTGCCGGCTATGGTGGCGCTATCTGCGCGAAGGCGGCGTGCACAACGCCGACGCGCTGCTGCGCAGCATCGCGTTTCACACGCTCGGGTTCGGCGACGAGCCCGAATTGCCGCGGCCGCTGCCCGCCGCCGCGCTGTATCACCCGGCGCGCGACCGCGCGAGCGTCGACGACTGGCGGCCGCGCTGGACGCCCGGCGCGCCGGGCGTCGCGATCCTGTTCTATCGCGCGCACTGGCAGGCCGCGAACACGGCCGTGTTCGACGCGCTGGCCGACGCACTGCTCGACGAGGGGCTGAACCCGCTGCCGATCGCGGTGACGTCGCTGAAGGATGCGGTGAGCCGCGAGGTCATCACGCAACTCTGCGATACGCACGACGTCGCGCTCGTGCTGAATACCACCGCGTTCGCGGCCGGCGCGATCGACAGCCCCGCGCACGACGTGCTCGCCGGCGACGCGCCGGTGCTGCAGGTGATCCTGTCGGGCGGCAATCGCGACGCGTGGGTGGCCGACAACCAGGGCCTGCACGCACGCGACATCGCGATGCATATCGCGCTGCCCGAAGTCGACGGGCGCATCGTCACACGCGCGGTGAGCTTCAAGGGGCTCGCGTATCGCTGCCCGCATACCGAGGTCGACGTCGTGCGCTACCAGCCGGATGCCGAGCGGATCGCGTTCGTCGCGGCGCTCGCGCGCGGCTGGTGCCGGCTGCGCACGCTGGACAATGGCGACAAGCGCATCGCGCTGATTCTCGCGAACTATCCGCAAAGCGAAGGGCGCATCGGCAACGGCGTCGGGCTCGACACGCCGGCCTCCGCGCTGCGCGTGCTCGCGGCGTTGCGCGACGCGGGCTATACGGTGGCCGACCTGCCGGCCGACGGCGACGCGCTGATCGCGCGGCTCACCGAAGGCGTGACCAATGACGCGGCCGTGCACGCGCTGCGACCGGCGTTCCAGAGCTTCCCGCTGGCCGACTACGTCGCGCATTTCGCGCGGCTGCCGGCGGCCGTGCGCGACGCGCTGAACGCGCGCTGGGGGCCGCCCGAAGCCGACCCGACGCTGCGGCAAGGGCGTTTCACGATCGCCGGTTGGCGCGCGGGCAACGTGTTCGTCGGCATCCAGCCGTCGCGCTCGCGCGACGACCACGATTACGCGAGCTACCACGATGCGGAGCTCGTGCCGCCGCATGCGTATCTCGCGTTCTATTTCTGGCTGCGCGATGCGTATCGCGTCGACGCGGTCATCCATCTCGGCAAGCACGGCAATCTCGAATGGCTGCCGGGCAAGAGCGTCGCGCTGTCCGACGCGTGCTGGCCCGACCTGACGCTCGGACCGCTGCCGCACCTGTATCCGTTCATCGTCAACGATCCGGGCGAGGGCAGCCAGGCGAAGCGCCGCGCACAGGCCGTGATCGTCGATCACCTGATGCCGCCGCTCACGCGCGCGGAAAACTACGGCCCGCTGCAGGATCTCGAACGGCAGGTCGACGAATACTACGAAGCGTTGATGGTCGATGCGCGGCGCGCGAAGCTGTTGCGCAAGTCGATCCTCGCGACGATCGCCGAGCATCGGCTGCACGACGAGCTGAGCGTGTCGCCGCCGCGCGACGCGGGCGACGAGGATGCACTGCTCACGCGGGTCGATGCATGGCTGTGCGAGTTGAAGGAAGCGCAGATTCGCGACGGGCTGCACGTGTTCGGCGCATCGCCGGTCGAGCGCCAGCGGCGCGACACGCTGCTCGCGCTCGCGCGCTTTCCGGTCGGCGACGGCAAGGGCGAACGCGCCGGGCTGATCGGCGCGCTCGCGCGCGATCTCGCGCTCGGCGACGCTTTCGATCCGCTCGCGGCCGACTGGGCCGCGCCGTGGACGGGGCCGCGGCCCACCGTCCTGCAGTCGCTCGACGCGTCGCCGTGGCGTCATGCGGGCGATACGCGCGAGCGGCTCGAACGGCTTGCGCAGCATTGGCTCGACGCCGTGTGCCGAACCGAATCTTTCGAGGATCCCGGCATCGCCATTCCGCCGCCCGGCGCATGGCCGCATACGCTTGCGGTGATCGAACGCGTGCGCACGATGCTGTTGCCCGCGCTCGACGCCTGCGGCGGCGAGGAAATGCGTCAACTGCTGCGCGGGCTCGACGGCCGTTTCGTGCCGCCGGGGCCGAGCGGCTCGCCGTCGCGCGGCCGTCCCGACGTGCTGCCCACGGGCCGCAACTTTTACTCGGTCGATACGCGCGCGGTGCCGACGCAGGCCGCGTGGTCGCTCGGCCTGAAATCCGCGCAGCAACTGATCGAGCGCCATCTGCAGGATCACGGCGACTATCCGCGCGCGATCGGGCTGTCGGTGTGGGGGACGGCCACGATGCGCACCGGCGGCGACGACATCGCGCAGGCATTCGCGCTGATCGGCGTGCGGCCGAAATGGGCGCACGGCAGCCATCGCGTGACCGACTTCGAGATCCTGCCGATCGAGATCTTCGACCGGCCGCGCATCGACGTGACGCTGCGCGTGTCGGGTTTCTTCCGCGACGCGTTCCCGAACCTGATGCACCTGTTCGACGCGGCCGTGCAGGCCGTCGCCGCGCTCGACGAGCCCGAGGCGCTGAACCCGATCCGCGCGCGCATCGAGCGCGAACGCGCGGCATGGATCGCGCAGGGCGTGGCGCCCGACGAAGCGCGGCGCCGCGCCGGCTGGCGCGTGTTCGGCGCGCGGCCGGGCAGCTACGGCGCGGGCCTGCAGGACCTGATCGACCAGCGCCGCTGGCAGACCGACGCCGATCTCGCGGACGCCTACCGTCGATGGGGCGGCCACGCGTACGCGCAGAACAGCGCGGGCGACGCGGCGGCCGACGTGTTCGGCGAACGGCTGGCGACGATCGACGTCGTCGTGCAGAACCAGGACAGTCGCGAGCACGACATCCTCGATTCGAACGACTACTACCAGTTCCAGGGCGGGATGACGGCGGCGGTGCGGCACCTGTCCGGGCAACAGCCGAGCATCTACCACGGTGACCATGCGAACCCCGTCGCGCCGAAGATGCGCACGCTGCGCGAGGAAATCGCGCGCGTGATCCGCTCGCGCGTCGTCAACCCGAAATGGCTCGACGGCGTGAAGCGTCACGGCTACAAGGGCGCGGCCGAGCTGGCCGCGACCGTCGACTACCTGTACGGCTATGACGCGACCGCACGCGTGCTGTCCGATCACCAGTACGCGCTCGTCGCCGACGCGTACCTGTTCGACGACGCCACCCGCGCGTTCCTCGAACGGCACAACCCGAAGGCGCTGCACGGGATCTGCGAACGCTTCGTCGAGGCGATGCAGCGCGGCCTGTGGCAGCAGCCGGGCGACTATCGCGAGCGGATCGAAGCGGTCTGGCTCGCGAGCGAACAACTTCAGGAAGGGGGGCGGCGATGACCGATCCGACGACGCACCGCGCCCGCGCGGTTTTTCCGTTTGCGGCGCTCGTCGCGCAGGACGCGTTGCAGCAGGCACTGCTGCTTGCCGCGATCGATCCGTCGCTCGGCGGCGTGCTCGTCAGCGGGCCGCGCGGCACCGCGAAATCGACGGCCGCGCGCGGCCTCGCGGAGCTGTTGCCGGAAGGGCAGTTCGTCACGCTGCCGTTGTCGGCGAGCGACGAGCAGGTGACGGGCACGCTCGATCTCGCGCATGCGCTGGCCGAAAACGGCGTGCGCTTCCGGCCGGGCCTGCTGGCTCGCGCGCATCTCGGCGTGCTGTATGTCGACGAAGTGAACCTGCTCGCCGACGGGCTCGTCGATACGCTGCTCGACGTCGCCGCGAGCGGCGTGAACATCGTCGAGCGCGATGGCGTGTCGCACGCGCACGACGCGCGCTTCGTGCTGGTCGGCACGATGAATCTCGAGGAGGGCGAGTTGCGCCCGCAGTTGCTCGACCGCTTCGGGCTGATGGTCGAACTGGAGAACTGTTTCGACGCCGCCCAGCGTGAGCGGATCGTGAAGGCGCGACTCGCGTTCGATCTCGATCCGGACGCGTTTCGCGCGCGTCACGCTTCCGCTCAACGGGAACTCGCGGACCGGATTCGCGCGGCGCGCGCCCGGCTGCCGGCGCTGGATTTCGACGATGCGGTCCATGCGCGCGTCAGCGCGCTGTGCATCGACGCGGCCGTCGACGGGTTGCGTGCCGATCTCGTGATGCTGCGCGCCGCACGTGCGCTGGCCGCGCTGGAACGGGCCGCAGCGGTGGCGGTGTCGCACGTGGAGCGCGTGGCCGAGGCCGTGCTGCGGCACCGACGCCATGCGGGGCCGCCGCCATCGCAGCAGTCGTCGCACCCGTCGCCGCAGCACGATGGCGAACGCGACGGTCGTGCGCCGCCGGACCCGCGCCGGCGGCCCGACGACCGACCGCGCGAAATGGGCGACACGGAGGCCGGCGCGTCGGCATCGCAGGGCGACTGGGGCTACCTGCCGCCCGAACCGGCCGGGCTGCGCGACGTGAAAAGCGTGGTGCCGCTGCCGCTAAAAAAACGCTGAGCCATCGAGCCGGCGCCGCCGCGAACGCGCTTCGCGGTCCTCGATGGCAGTCAGGCGCCGCCGCGCGCGTGCCGGGCACGGTGCGCGCCGGCACGGCCGTCGCCTGGCCGGCGACGCTCGCCGCGAAACGCGGCGGCCCGCTGCATCGCGATCATCTGCGCTACGGGAAGCGCGCGGGCACGCCGCACGCGCTGCATTGCTTCGTGCTCGACTGTTCGGCGTCGATGCTGTCGCACGAACGGCTCGCGCTCGCGAAGGGGCTGATCGTCGCGTATTTCGATCAGGCCGCGCGCGCACGTGTCGAAACCGCGCTGGTCTGCTTCGGCGGCAACGGCGCCGCGCGGCGCTTCGGCCCGGCCGTGCCGCGCTGGTGGAATGCGCGCTGGCTCGCGCCGGTCGACGGCGGCGGCGGCACGCCGCTCGCGGACGGCATCGCGGCCGCCGCGCAGTTGCTCGCCCGCGCGGCGCGGCGCGCGCCGGGCAAAGCGCGCTGGCTGTGGGTGCTGTCCGACGGGCGCACGTGCGACACGCCGGCCAGACCCGCGGCGGCCGATCACGTCGTGTTCGTCGACTTCGACGATGCGGCCGTGCGGATCGGGCAGGGTGCGCGGCTCGCCGCGGCCTGGGGCGCGCAGTGGGTGACGGCCGACGCGCTTCGCACCGATCTCGCCGGCCGATGGCCGGCCGGCGGTGCGCTATGATCGCCGCTTCTGCTTCTGCCCACCGGAAACCTCCACCATGCAAGTACTGGTCGATGCCGACGCGTGTCCCGCCGTCATCAAGGACATGCTGTTTCGCGCCGCGCGTCGCGCCGAGATCTGCGTGACGCTGGTCGCGAACCAGTTTCTGCGCACGCCGCCGTCGCCGTTCATCAAGGCCGTGCAGGTGCCGGCCGGCTTCGACGTGGCCGATGCGCGCATCGTCGAGCTGACCGAACCCGGCGACCTCGTGATCACGGCCGACATCCCGCTGGCCGCCGCCGTGCTCGACAAGGGCGCGCACGCGCTCGACCCGCGCGGCAACTGGTTCAGCCGCGAGAACATCGAGGAACGCCTGTCGACGCGCGCGATGATGGACCAGTTGCGCAGCGCGGGCATCGACACGGGCGGGCCGGCGCCGTTCAGCGCGCGCGACGGCAAGGCGTTTGCGTCGCAGCTCGACCGGTTCCTGGCGCGACACGGCAAGCCGTGACGGCACACGGCGCGCCCGGCCGGGATGCAGGCTTGCGCCGACGCTGCTATCGTGTGACGCGAACCCCAGTACAGGAGCGCGCGCGTGTCACCGACCCAACTTCTCGTTCCGACCTACACCCAGATGCTGCGGGCGCAGTCCGCGTGGCTCGACAAGGCCGTCGCGCACCGGCAGTCCGCCGGCGACGAACCCGACGCGGCGATGACGCTGAGGCTGGCGCCCGACATGTATCCGCTCGCCGCCCAGGTGCGCTTTTCGTGTTTCCAGGCGATGGAGCCGGTCCATCGGCTGCGCGGCGAACCGCTGCCGGCGGCATTGCTCGCGTTGCGCGAGGCGGGCTGGAACGCCGATGCGCAACCCGGTTCGCCGGCCGATGCGCAGGCGATCATCGCCGGCACGCTCGCCTTTCTCGGCGAACTCGCGCCGGATGCGCTCGATGGCGGCGCAGCGCTGCCGATCACGCTCGAGCTACCGAACGGGATCGCGTTCGACATGACGGGCGAACAGTACGTGCGCGACTGGGCGCTGCCGCAGTTCTACTTCCATGCGATCGCTGCGTACGCGATCCTGCGCCATCACGGCGTCGAGCTCGGCAAGGCCGATTACGTGCCGCACATGCTCGCGTACGTCCGGCCGGGCACGATTCCGCAAGGCTGAGCCGGCCTCTCGGGGCGGCCCTGAAGCGACATGACACGGGCACTGTTCATCTGCAGCCGCAACCGGCTACGCAGCCCGACGGCCGAAGCGGTGTTCGCCGCGTGGCCCGGCATCGAAACCGACTCCGCGGGCCTCGCGCCCGACGCGGACGTACGGCTGTCCGCCGAGCAGCTCGACTGGGCGGACATCGTGTTCGTGATGGAGCGCGCGCACAAGGCGCGACTGTCGGCGCAATTCGGTGCGCATCTGAAGCACCGGAAGATCGTCTGCCTCGACATCCCCGACCGCTACGCGTTCATGCAGCCCGAACTCGTCGCACTGCTCGAACGCAAGGCCGGCCCGTTCCTGCGCGCGTAATCGCCGCGGTCGGCAGCCGAGCCGGCATCGACCTCAGCGAAGCGGCCCGCTCGCGAGCGCAGAGAAACAGTCGAGCCGCAGCAACTCGATGATCTTGCGCGTCGGCACGCTGGCGCGCAGCGTGTCGAGCCGGTCGACGGTGAACCACTTGCAGCGGGCGATCTCGTTGCTCGCGCGCGGCGTCAGGTGCGCCGGCACGTCGGCCACGAACACGTGATGCAGCTTCGTCAGCCCGCCGAACTGCACCGCGTAGTCGAGCGCGAGCCCCTCCAGCCGCGTTTCCTCCGCGAGTTCCCGCAGCGCGGCTTCGAGCGGCGTCTCGCCGCGCCGGATCGTGCCGCCCGGTAGCGACCAGCGCGCCGCGGTGCGCGCGACCAGCAGCACGCTGCTGCGCTGGCGGCACACGATCGTGGCGCGTTCCTTGTTGACGGCGAGGGTATCCGGCCCGGTGCTCATGTTCTGGCAAAACAGGTGCTGAATCGTGGAGGAAAGGCCCGTCGGCTGCGCAGGGTTCGGCAGCAGGCGGCGACGGCATGCAAGCCGCCGCGCCGATGTTACCGGCCGTTCGTGACAATCGCGTGCACCGCGGTCGCACCACGGTCGCCAGCTCACGCGTGCGTGTAGATCCCGCCGCGCGCCGGCTTCACGGGGCGCGAATGGCGGCGCTTGTGAACGGCATGCCGGTGACGAGGCGACGGCGCGGTGACGTGCCGGCGTGCGGGCGCGGGCCGAACCGCCGGCGCGGCAGCGTGCGGCGCCGCGCCCGGCATGCCGGTTTGTCCTTCGCCGAAGTGGAAAGTCTGGTTTTGCGCGTACGCGACGCCCAGCGTCGACGCCAGCACGAAGGCCGCCAGCCACAACCGTTTCATGAATGTTCCGCCTTGTTTGGGTAGGGATGAATGTCGCCCGCCAGCTTAGCCAACGGCGGGGTGCGATCGCAACCGGCGCGCGTTCGCTGCCGTTCCCGCTCGTGCACGCCGATGTCGTCCGCGCGGCAGCCGGGTCCATCCCAGCTTGACAACGTAATTCGTGAGTGTGAATATAAATTCACGCACAAGAATTATTCGTCGAATCCGGAGAAACCGCGCCGCACGCGCCGGGCCGCCGGAACCGGCAGTTCGATCAACCGGAACCAGGAGCGAGACGCATGGCGGAACACGAGCAGCAGGGCGCGCTGGCGGGACTGCGCATCATCGATCTGTCGCGGGTGCTGGGCGGTCCGTACGCGACCCAGATCCTCGCCGATCACGGCGCGGAGGTAATCAAGGTCGAACCGCCGTCCGGCGACGAAACGCGCACGTGGGGCCCGCCGTTCGACGGCGACACCGCGTCGTACTTCCTCGGCGTGAACCGCAACAAGCTCGGCATCGCGCTCGACCTGACGCAGCCGGCCGATCGCGAGCGGCTGCTCGGGCTGCTCGAACACGCGGACGCACTGGTCGAGAACTTCAAGATCGGCACGATGGAGCGCTGGGGGCTCGGGTTCGACGCGCTGCATGCGCGGTTTCCGCGCCTCGTCCATTGCCGCGTGTCGGGTTTCGGCGCGGATGGCCCGCTCGGCGGGCTGCCGGGCTACGACGCGGCCGTGCAGGCGCTCGCGGGGCTGATGAGCGTCAACGGCGAAGCCGGCGGCGCGCCGCTGCGCGTCGGCGTGCCGATCGTCGATCTCGTCACGGGGCTGAACGCGGCGCTCGGCGTGCTGATGGCGCTGCGCGAGCGCGACGCCAGCGGCCGCGGCCAGTTCGTCGAGTCGACGCTGTTCGACTGCGCGCTGTCGATCCTTCATCCGCATACGCCGAACTTCTTCCATTCCGGCAACGCGCCCGTGCGCACCGGCAACGCGCATCCGAACATCACGCCGTACGACAGCTTTCCGACGGCGGGCGTCGACATCTTTCTGGCGGTCGGCAACAACGGGCAGTTCGCCGCGCTGTGCGACGTGCTCGGCACGCGCGACTGGCTCGGCGATCCGCGCTTCGCGGACAACCGCGCGCGCAGCCAGCATCGGACCGTGCTGCGCACGCTGCTCGAAACGGCGCTGGCCGCGCACGACGGCGCCGTGCTCGCCGAGCAGCTGATGCGTCGCGGCGTGCCGTGCGCGCCCGTGCTCGGGCTCGATGCGGCGCTCGACCACCCGCATGTCGCGCATCGGCGGATGAAGGTCGAACTGGGTCGGCATCGCGGCATCGCGTCGCCGATCAAGCTCGGCCGCACGCCGGCCACGTATCGGCGTCCGCCGCCCGCGCTGAACGAACATGCGGCGCAGGTGTTCGCGGACGACGAAGGCAACGACAACGGCAACGCCGACGACGGCCGGAGCTGACCGGCATCGCGGCCGCCAGCCGTGCCGTACCGCGGCGCACGGCCGCGCGTCGCGCGCACCATCATTCGGACATCACGCCGGCCCGCGCGTCGACACGCACCGACATGCGCACCGGCTGAAGAGGAGACGCATCATGCTCGCATGGATCGGCGCGGTCGCCATCGTCGCGCTGTTCGGCCTGATCATCACGAAGCGGCTGTCGCCGCTCGTCGCGCTGATCGTCGTGCCGGTGGCCGCGTCGCTCGCGGCCGGTTTCGGGCTGCAGACCGGCAAGTTCGTCGTGCACGGCGTACAGAACATCGGCCCGATCGCCGGGATGTTCGTTTTTGCGATTCTTTTTTTCGGCATCCTGACCGACGCGGGGATGCTCGACCCGATCATCGCCGGCGTGCTGCGCGTGATCGGCTGCCATCCGCCGCGCATCGTGATGGGCTCGGCGCTGCTCGCACTGCTGATCCATCTCGACGGCTCCGGCGCGGTCACGTTTCTCGTCACGCTGCCCGCGATGATGCCGCTCTATACGCGGCTCGGGATGGATCGCAGCATCCTCGCGTGCGTCGCGTCGATGGCGGCCGGCGTCAACTTCCTGCCGTGGGTCGGGCCGATGCTGCGTGCGTCGGCGGCGCTGCACATTCCCGGCTCGGCGATTTTCATGCCGATGATTCCGGTGCAGGTCGTCGGGCTCGCGTTCGTATTCGGCACCGCCTGGGTGCTCGGCGTGCGCGAGGCGAAGCGGCTCGGGCTCGACCGCGCCGGCGCCGCATCGATCGCGATCGCGCCGCGCGAGCTGACCGACGCCGAACGCGCGTTGCGCCGGCCGGGACGATTCGGGATCAACGTCGCGCTGACGCTCGTCGTGCTCGTCACGCTCGTGTCGGGCATCGTCGACCCGATGGTGATGTTCATGCTCGGCACGGTCGCCGCGCTCGTGATCAATTACCCGGACGTCCAGGCGCAGCGCGAGCGGATCGACGCGCATGCGAAGGCCGCGCTGATGATGGCGAGCGTGCTGCTCGCGGCCGGCGCGTTCACGGGAATCATGTCCGGCACCGGGATGCTCAAGGCGATGGCCGAGGTCGTCGTCGCGCACGTGCCCATCGAGCATGCGCGCCACATACCGTTCGTGCTCGGGCTGCTGTCGATGCCGCTCAGCCTGCTGTTCGACCCCGATTCGTTCTACTTCGGCGTGCTGCCCGTGCTCGCGGAAAGCGGCAAGCTGCTCGGCGTGCCGCCGATCCAGATGGCGCAGGCCGCGCTGCTCGGCCAGATGACGACGGGCTTCCCGGTGAGCCCGCTCACGCCCGCGACGTTCCTGATCGTCGGCCTGACCGGCGTCGAGCTCGCCGAGCACCAGAAATTCACGATTCCGTTCCTGGTCGCCGCCACCGTGCTGATGGTATTCGCCGCGGTCGCGACGGGCGTGTTTCCGTTATGACCGTGCGCGTTGCCCCGACGCCACGTGCCGGCCGCCCGAAAGCGTTTCGTCGGCGCGACGGCCGGGGCGGCCCGGTGTCGTCGCGAAGGCGGCGCGGCCGTTCACGTTTTCCTGGAGAGCAATCCATGCAGTTCGACCTGACCGACGACCAGCGCGCGATCGAAAGCGCGATCGAGAAAATCTGCGAGCGCTTCGGCGACGACTACTGGCTCGAACGCGATCGCGCGGGCGGGTTTCCGGCCGATTTCCACGCGGCGCTCGCCGACGCCGGCTGGCTCGGCATCGCGATGGATCCGGCCTACGGCGGCGCCGGGCTCGGGATGACCGAAGCCGCGCTGATGATGCGCACGATCAGCGCGTCGGGCGCCGGCCTGTCCGGCGCGTCGGCCGTGCACATGAACATCTTCGGGTTGAACCCGGTGCAGGTGTTCGGCGACGACGCGCAGAAGGCGCGCTTCCTGCCGCCGCTGATCGCCGGGCGCGACAAGGCGTGTTTCGCGGTGACCGAACCCGACGCCGGGCTCGACACCACGCACCTGAGCACGCAGGCGCGCTGCGACGGCGATCACTACGTGCTGAGCGGGCGCAAGATCTGGATCTCGACCGCGCAGGTGGCGAACAAGATGCTGATCATCGCGCGCACGACGCCGCTCGACCAGGTCGCGCAACCGACCGACGGGCTGAGCCTGTTCTATACCGACCTCGACCGTTCGCGCGTCGAGGTGCGCGAAATCGAGAAGATGGGCCGCAAGGCGGTCGATTCGAACATGCTGTTCATCGACAACCTGCGCGTGTCGCACGACGACCTGATCGGCCACGAAGGCGACGGCTTCCGCTATCTGCTGCACGGCCTGAACCCCGAACGGATCCTGATCGCCGCCGAGGCGATCGGGCTCGGGCAGGCCGCGCTGCGCCGCGCGACGCAGTATGCGTGCGAGCGCGTCGTGTTCGGCCGGCCGATCGGGCAGAACCAGTCGATCCAGCATCCGCTCGCACAGGCGTGGATGCAGCTCGAAGCCGCTTGGCTGATGGTGATGAAGGCCGCGACGCGCTACGACGCGGGCCAGTCGTGCGGCGCGGAGGCGAACGCGGCGAAATACCTCGGCGCGGAAGCCGCGTTCCAGGCCTGCCAGACGGCGATCGCGACGCACGGCGGGATGGGGTATGCGAAGGAATACCATGTCGAGCGCTACCTGCGCGAGTGTATGATTCCGAGGCTCGCGCCCGTGAGTCCGCAACTGATCCTGTGCTACATCGCGGAGAAGGTGCTCGGGCTGCCGAAGTCGTACTGACCGTACCGACCCGGCGGCTCGCCCGGCGCGCGGTTTCCCGTTCCGAATCAAGCGCTCGTCATGGACGTCAAACTCGTTGCCCGCACGCTCGACCTGTTCGAGCTGTTCGCCGCCGAACGGCGGCCGCTGCCGCTGACCGAACTCGCGCGCCTGCTCAACGTGCCGGCATCGAGCTGTCTGGCGATGGCGCGCACGCTCGTGAGCCGCGGCTACCTGTACGAAGTGCGCAGGCGCGGCGGCTACTATCCGACGCGACGCCTGCAGACGGTCGCCGCCGCGATCGACGCGACCGATCCGGTCGTCGACATCGTGCATCCGCACCTCGTCGCGCTGCGCGACGCGAGCCGCGAAACCGCCGTGCTCGGCAAGATCCAGGGCGTGTCGGTCACGTACCTCGACGTCGTCGAATCCGAGCAGGCGATCCGTTACACGCGCCAGCCGGGCGAGCTGCGCCCGCTGCATGCGAACTCGATCGGCAAGGCGATCTTCGCGGAACTCGCGAGCGACGCGCAGCAGACGCTCGGCGCGCAACTGCCGTTCGAACGCTTCACCGACGCGACGGTGGCCGACCTGCCGGCGCTCGTCGCGCAGACCGCGCGGTTTCGCGAGCTCGGCTGGGCGGAGAACGTCGGCGAGAGCGCGCCCGAACTGTCGGCGATCGCGGTTGCGCTGATGCTCGACGGCGACTGGTACGGGCTGTCGGTCGTCGGGCCGACCGAGCGGATTCGCCAGCATCGCGACGCGCATGCGGCGCTGCTCGTCGACGCGAAGGCGCGGCTGCTGGCCGAGCACGCACGCGGGTAGGGCAGCGGCACCCGACGGCGCCGGCAGCGGGCCGTGTCCGGCGTGCGGTCCTGCCACGCCGGACACGGCCCGCCGCGCGTCACGCGCCGGCCCGTCGCACCGTCACGACTTCACCCACACGCCGCCCGCGCTCGGGTTGTCGCCCTGCGTCCACCATTTCGCGCAATACTTCGCGCCCTGGTACGTCACGCACGTGCCGCCCTGGTAGGCGGTCGTCGCCGACCACGCGGGCGTGCCGCCGCCGACCGGCTTCCACACGGCCGCCTGCCCGGGCACGTCGCCCTGCGTCCACCACTGCGCCTGATACGTCGTGCCCTGGTAGGTGACCGTCGCGCCGGCCGTATAGACCTGGCCGGCCGCCCACGGTGCGCCCGGCTGCGGCGTGCCGCCGTTCGTGCCGCCGCCGTAGTTCGGGTCCTGTGTGACGCCCGCGCCCCACTTGCCGTCGAGCTTCTTGAAGATCGTCGCAAACGCGTACGGCTGCTGCGCGACGCCCGAGCAGGTCGGCGACGCATACGTGCCGCCCGACGGGCACGCCTGGTCGCGGCCGACCGACCAGTTTCCGAAGAAGCCGTAGCCGTTCGCGACTGCCGCGTTCAGCACGGTCTGCGCATTCGCGAGCGTGAACGTCTCGCCCTGCACGTCGTTGACGCCGATCATCGGCGTGACGCCGACCGTCTGCCACAGCTGCGCATTCGTCTTCGGCTGGCCGGCCGACTTGAACGCCGTGTCGAGCTGCGAGTAGAGCGCCTGCGCGGCGCTGATCGCCGCGGCGCCCATGTCGATGTTCGCCGGGCCGTAATCCATCGCCATCACGTTGACCGCGTCGAACGCAGTCTTGTTCGCGATGGCCGCGTTGACGACGTTCACGCCGTCCTGCGTGAGCCCGGTCGGCATCGTCGGCAGCGTCAGCGTCACGTGCAGCGGCTTGCCCTTCGCCGCGTAGTCGGCTTGCAGTTGCGCGACGGCCTGGAAGTTGCGCGCGATCGCCGCCGTGTCCTGCTGCGACCCGCCTTCGATGTCGAAGTCGACATGGGTGAGGCCATACGTGTCGATCACCGTCTGGTACGCGGTTTTCAGCGCGGGGACCGTCGAGCACGCCTGCATCAGCGGCGTGCCGTTCGCACCGCCGAACGACACGGCGACTTCGCCGCCTTTCGCGCGGTAGCTCGCGATCGACGTGGACAGCGCAGTCAGCAGGTCGCCGCTCGCGCCGTTGCCGATCGGCTGCACGCCGCCCCACGACGGCACGCAGCCGTTGCCCGCGACCACGAACGCGAGCGTGAACTGCTGGATGCCCTGGCGCACGCCGATCTGGTCGACCAGCGGTGTCGGATAGAGCGTCACGTCGACATAGGGCGCATAGACGCCGGCACCGTGCGACACGCTCGCCATCGCGAGCAGACAACCCGCGGCAAACGCACGGGGAACGAAACGCGTCAACGCATTGTTGTTCATTCTGTGTTCTCCAAGTGGAAGAGGGATACGCTGGCCTGCGTATCGCCGCCGATGGGGCGGCACGTGCCCCGCCGGCGGCGTGCCTATCTTGGAGGATTCGCATCGAATAGGGAATTTAGGTGTTCTTCTTTTTGTTATTCGATTCCCGATACGTAACGAACTTGCCGATTCGGTCGCATTTCGAAACGCAGGGCGGGCACTTTTTCCGACCGATCGCGCGACGCGGTGCGCATGGACCGGTTCCAGCGAACCGGCGACGCGCCGGCATGTCGACTTCCGGTGCGCGCGCATCCGCATTCACGCGAGCGCCGCCGGATGCGGAACGCCGCGGCCTTCAGCGATACCAGCGCGGCGTATAGACCCATTCGCGCGCGTTGCCGATCGCGAAGCGCCGCGTCGTCGACGAGCCGACGATCACCATCGTGCGCATGTCGACCTGGTCGCCGCGTAGCGCGCCGAGGGTCGTCGTCGAAAGCGTCGCACCCGGCCGGCCGATGTCGCGGCCGAGCACGACCACCGTGTCGGCCGTGCGATACGCGCGCACGATATCGAGCGCACGGTCGAGCTGCCACGGCCGCGCGCGCGAAATCGGGTTGTAGAACGCCATCACGAGATCGGCTTGCGCCGCATGCCGCAGGCGGGTCTCGATCACGTCCCACGGCTTCAGGTTGTCCGACAGCGAGATCGCGCAGAAGTCGTGGCCGAGCGGCGCGCCGGCCTGCGCGGCCGTCGCGAGCGACGCCGAGATGCCGGGCTCCACGCGCAGATCGACCGCGGCCCATCGCGGGTCGCGCGCTGCGTCGAGCGCTTCGAGCACGGCCGCGGCCATCGCGAATACGCCGGGGTCGCCCGACGATACGACCGCGACGCGGCGGCCCTCGGCCGCCAGTTCGAACGCATGGCGTGCGCGCTGCATTTCCTCGCGATTGTCGGTGCCGTGCACGCGCTGGTCTGCCCGAAACGGGCCGGCCATGTTCACGTAGGTCGTATAGCCGAGGATGTCGGTCGCGTCCGCGAGCGCCGCGCGCGCGGCCGGCGTGAGCCATGCGGCGTCGCCCGGGCCGAGACCGAGTACCGTCAGGCGGCCGCGCGCGCGGCCGAGCGTCGCGGGATCGACCGGATGCGATGCGACCGCGCACGCGAGGCCGTTCGATTCTTCACGCAGCGAGTGGGGAACGCGCAATGCGCGAGCGAGCAGCGTGGCGGCGTCGGCGGGCGTGTCGCTGTCGCTATCGGCGAAGCGCAGCGGCACGTCGAGCGTGCTCGCCGCTGCTTCCAGTGCGGCGTCGCCGATCGCCGATGCGGGCGCGACGATGGCCGCGAGCGCCAGCCGGGCGAGACCCTGTTCGTCGAGCGTGGCTGCGACGCGCGCGGCCAGCGCTTCGTCGGCATGCACGGCATGAGCGGCGACGCCGACCACCACGCTGCGCGGATGGATCACGAGTTCGTCGCGCGCGCCACGCCACGCGTCGGGCGTCACGCGAATCGCGTGCGCGGCTGCGGCATCACGGGGCAGCGCGACGTCGTCGAGCCACGGCGCGGCGCCGTCGATACGCGTCGACGCACCCGCGAGCAGGTCGGACACGAAGCGCTTGCCCTGCGCGAGATCGGCGAGCGCATAGCCTTCCGGCGGATTGAGCACGCACGCGCCGAAGCGCAGTTCGCCGCTCGTCGTGATCGCGGGCGCGACGCCGACGCATTCGGCGATTTCGCGCGCGATCGCGTTGACGCCCGTCAGCCCGCCGAGCAGCGGCACGACGGCCGAACCGTCTTCCGCGACCGCGAGCACCGGCGGCTCGACGCCCTTGTCGGCGAGCGCGGGCGCGAGGCAGCGGATCACGATGCCGGCCGCGCACAGCGCGACGATCGGCAAGCCGCGCGCATACAGTTCGCGCAGGTGCGCGCCGAGTTCGTCGAACGGCACGTCGGCGTCGACGCGCGACGCGAGCCCGTGCACACGGGCGCCCGGGTAACGCATCTGGATGCGTCGCGCGGTATCGAGCGCGCTCGCGCCGAGAATCACGATCGCGGGCGGCGTCGTCATCCTTGCCATTTTTCCCCCGGCACGACGAGCAGCGAGAAATACGGCGACGCCATCGGATCGACCTCGTCGAGCGGCACGATGCGCTGGTTCGCCATCGTCGCGCGCTCGACGTACAGCGCGCGCTTCGCGAGCCCGAGTTCGTCGAGCACGCGCCGCACCTTGTCGAAGTTGCGGCCGAGCTTCATCACGACCGCCGCATCGGCGCGCGCGAGCCGCTCGCGCAGCTCGTGCTCGGGCAGCACGCCCGACAGCACCGACAGGCTCTGGTTGCGATAGACGAGCGGCTGGCCGAGCACCGCCGTGCCGCCGAGCATCGCGCACACGCCGGGGATCACCTCGGTGTCGTAACGCGGCGCGAGGCGGTCGTGCAGGTACATGTACGAGCCGTAGAAGAACGGGTCGCCCTCGCAGATCACCGCGACGTCGCGGCCCGCATCGAGGTGCGCCGCGACGATCTCGGCCGCGGTGTCGTAGAAATCGGCGATCACCGTCTCGTAGCACAGCGGTGGCGGCAGCGCCTCGGTCGTCACCGGATAGACGAGCGGCAATTGCGTCTGCCCGTCGAGCAGGTGCGCTTCGACGATGCCGTACGCATTGCCTTTCTTGCCCTTCGCGACGAAATACGCGACCACGGGCGCCGCCTGCAGCACGCGCAGCGCCTTGATCGTCATCAGTTCGGGATCGCCGGGGCCGACGCCGACCCCGAACAGCCGTCCGCGCGCGCGCGTCATTCGACCTCCGTCGCCAGCGCATTGACCGCGGCGGCGGCCATCGCGCTGCCGCCGCGCCGGCCGAGCAGCGCGACGTACGGCACGCCGCGGCTGTCGGCATCGAGCATCGCCTTCGATTCGGCCGCGCCGATGAAGCCGACCGGGAAACCGAGGATCAGCGCGGGGCGCGGCGCGCCGGCGTCGATCATGTCGAGCAGGTGGAACAGTGCGGTCGGCGCGTTGCCGATCGCGACGACGCTGCCCGCGAGATGCGGGCGCCACAGTTCGAGCGCGGCGGCCGAACGCGTGTTGCCGAGGTGCCGCGCGAGGTCGGGCACCTCCGGCTCGCCGAGCGTGCAGATCACGCGATTGGCCGCCGGCAGCCGCGCGCGCGTGATGCCTTCGGCGACCATCCTCGCGTCGCACAGGATCGGCGCGCCGGCCGCGAGCGCCGCGCGGCCGGCCGCGCCGGCACCGGCCGAGAAGCGCAGGTCGTACACGACGTCGACCATCCCGCATGCGTGGATCACGCGCACCGCGAGTTTCTCGAGATCGGGCGGAACCCGCGACAGGTCGGCCTCGGCGCGGATCGTCGCGAACGACTGGCGGTAGATTTCCTGCCCGTCGCGAATGTAGTCAAGCATCGGTGGTGTCCTGGCTGTGCCGCGCGTCCATGAGCCGGACGGCGGCCTGATCAATCGTCAGATGGCGCGCGAGCGGGGCGCCGAGGCCCGCGGCCGCGTCGCGCCGGTAAAGGTCGTAATGCGCGGGCGCCACCGCGACGAGCGTATGCGCGGCCGGGTGCGGCAGCGCGCAGTGGCGCTCGCAACCGGTCAGATGCACGTCGAGCGGATGGCCGACGCGCGCGGCGAGTGCGCGCGCGTCGTGTTTCGTGTCGGCGCGCGCTTTCGCGCAGCCCGTGCTGCCGGTGCAGGCGACGAGCGCGGCCAGCGGGTCGGACGATGCGCACACGAGGCCGAGCGACGCGAGTGCGTCGCGCATCGCGGCCGCGCGCTCGTTCGGCACGCCGTGCACGAACACGCCTTGCCACGGCGTCATCGACAGCGTGCCGTCGCCGTCGGCTTCGGCCAGTGCGGCGAGCCGCTCCAGTTGGGCCGCGTCGAGTCGCCCGAGCGCGAATTGCGCGCCGACGCTGCAACGCGCCGTGTCGCGCGACGGGCGCGCGCCGAAACGCAGCGCAGGGTCGACGCGCGTGCGCCGCCAGCCGGCAAGCGCCGGATCGGCCGCGAGCGGGAAGGGCAGGTAGTGTTGCGCGCGCGCGAGCAGCGCGGGCTCGCCGCAGGTCGCAAGCAATGCGCGCATCCGCGTGACGTCGGTCGGCGCGAGATCGAGGAACGCGAGCAGCAGCGCGCGAACCAGTGCCACGCCCTGATCGGCGGACACGTCGACCGAAGCGGGCCGATCGCCGTGCGCCACCGGCGGACAGCCGGCCAGCCCCGCCGCGAGACGTACCGCGCCGTCGCCGCGGCGCCACGCGGCCAGCCAGATGTCGTGCGGATGATCGAGCGCCGCGACCGTTTCGCCGCCGTCGAGCTGGATCGAGAATTTCGGTGACAATTCGCCGCGGCGCGGCTCGCTCGCGAGCATGTCGAGCAGCGGCACGGCGAGCGCGTGGCTGTCGACGAGTGCGGCGGGGTCGTGCCCGGCAAGCGGGCTCACCATCACGTTGCGGACGTCGTCGCTCGCCGCGAGCGCGGCCGCATCGGCGGTGTCGGCGCTTGCGCGCGGGCCGAGCCCTGCATCGAGCAACGCGCGCGCCAGCGCATCGGCCGCGCCGTCGCGAATGCCGCGTAGCTGGAGATTCGCGCGATTGGTCGCATCGATCGCGCCGGAGCCGTACAGGCGCGCGGCGGCGGCGATCGTGCGCGCCTGGCGCGCGTCGAGCCGGCCGCCCGGCAGCTTGATCCGGCACAGCCCGCCGTCGGCGGCCGCGACCACGCGCACGAGCCCCGGGCAGGCCGACGGGCGCACGGCGGACGACGCAGGAATCGAATCGGGAACGGAACTCAACGGGATAGCGCAACAGTGTGGCGCCGCGGCCAACGCATCGGTACACCCCGCCCGACGCCGACTGGCACGCACGCACTTTCTGGCCGGCAGGTCTCCTGGCTGACAGGTCGGCGCCGGCTCCCGGCCTTCCCGGTGAAACCAGTGGCATGAGGGGGGATCGGCTCGCTGTCTACAGTTGCGGGGGCAGCCACAGCGGCGCGCGGTGCGCCCTGTGTTCCCTCTTCGGCCCCGAAGGGCACCGGCGAACGAACGGCCGTAGGATACCCGATTTCGGCCACGATTCGCGACCGGCTGGCCGTTCGCGGCGGGCGGCGCAGGCAATGCCCGGGCGCGAGCGGGCGGCCGGATGAAACGCGGAGTGGAACACGGTACCATGCCGTTTTTCGCCATGCGGACGGCCGCATCGGCGCTTTCGGGGCCGCGCGGCGACACGATGAAATCGAACGATGGGGAAGGGTGGATGACGGCGTGGCTGACGGTAGTGGGCATCGGCGACGACGGTTACGCGGGGCTCGGACGCCACGCGCGGCGCGCGCTGCTCGACGCGACGCGCGTGGTCGGCGCGAAACGGCATCTCGACATGCTGCCCGCACGGCTGCGGGCGACGCGCGAAGCATGGCCGTCGCCGTTCGACCTGTCGGGGCTGCTCGCACGCCGCGGCGCGCCCGTGTGCGTGCTCGCGAGCGGCGACCCGATGCTGTTCGGCGTCGGCGCGACGCTCGCCCGTGTGCTTTCTCCCGACGAATGGCGCGTGCTGCCCGCCCCGTCGTCGCTGTCGCTCGCGGCCGCACGCCTTGGCTGGGCGCTGCAGGACGTGGGCGCGGTCTCGCTCGTCGGGCGGCCGCTCGCGACGCTGGCGCGCCATCTGCTGCCGGGCCGGCGCCTGTTCGTGCTGAGCGCCGACGGCCGCACGCCGGCCGCCGTCGCGGCCGAACTCGCCGCCCGCGGTTTCGGGCCGACGCGCGTCAGCGTGTTCGAACACCTCGGCGGCCCGCTCGAGCGACGGATCGATGGCCTCGCGCAAGACTGGAACGTCGACGAAACCGCCGCGCTCAATCTCGTCGCGCTCGACTGCCAGGCGGGCCCCGACGCGCCGCGCCGCGCGCTCACGCCCGGCCTGCCCGACGACGCGTACCGTCACGACGGCCAGCTCACCAAGCGCGACCTGCGCGCGATGACGCTCGGGCGACTCGCGCCCGCGCCCGGCGAACTGCTGTGGGACGTCGGCGCCGGCAGCGGCTCGATCGGCATCGAATGGATGCGTGCGCATCCATCGTGCCAGGCGATCGCGATCGAAGGGCATGCGGAGCGGCAGCGTTTCATCGAACACAACCGCGAGACGCTCGGCGTGCCGGGCCTGCAACTCGTCGCGGGCCGTGCGCCCGCTGCGCTCGCGGGGCTCGCCGCGCCCGACGCGATCTTCATCGGCGGCGGCGCGACGGCGCCCGGCGTGCTCGACGCGTGCTGGGCGTCGCTGAAACCCGGCGGGCGGCTGGTCGCGAACGCGGTCACGCTGCAGGGCGAGATGGCGCTCGCCGCGTGGCGCGATGGGCACGGCGGCACGCTCACGCGCGTGTCGCTCGCGCATGCCGAACCGCTCGGCCGCTTCGATACCTGGCGACAGCCGCTGCCGGTCACGCTGTACGACGTGCGCAAGCCCGACGCGGCCGATACGGCCGGCTCGTCGACCCCGTCGAATCCGTCGAACGCAACGGACGCGTGATGCGCGACGAAACCCCCGAACAGCCCGCGCCGCTGCGCTTCGGCTACACGACCGGCAGTTGCGCGACCGCGACGTCGCTCGCGGCCGCGCGACTGCTGCTCGCGGGCCACGCGGACGACGCGGTCGAGATCGTGCTGCCGAAGGGACAGCGCGTGATGATGCGTCTCGAATTCTGCCGCGCCACGGCCGACGGCGCCGAAGCCGGCACGATCAAGGATGCCGGCGACGATCCGGACGTCACGCACGGCGCGCTGATCTTCGCGCGCGTCGCGCTCGCGGCGGCGCCCGGCGTGCGCTTTCATGCCGGGCCGGGCGTCGGCACGGTCACGCGGGCGGGGCTCACGCTGCCGGTCGGCGAGCCGGCGATCAACCCGGTGCCGCGCCGGATGATGACCACGCACCTGGAAGCGCTCGCCGCCGAGCACGGCTACGCGGGCGGCTTCGACGTGACGATCGGTGTCGACGGCGGCGAGGCGCTCGCGCTGAAGACGATGAACCCGCGCCTGGGCATCGTCGGCGGGCTGTCGATCCTCGGCACGACCGGCATCGTGCGGCCGTTCTCGTGTTCGGCCTATATCGCGTCGATCCATCAGGGCATCGACGTCGCGCGAGCGAACGGCATCGCGCACATCGCCGCCTGCACGGGCAACGCGAGCGAGGACGCGATGCGCGCGCACTACCGTCTGCCCGATATGGCGCTGATCGAGATGGGCGACTTCGCGGGCGCGGTGCTCAAGCACCTGCGGCGCGCGCCGGTCGCGCGCCTGTCGATGTGCGGCGGCTTCGGCAAGCTGAGCAAGCTCGCGGCCGGCCATCTCGACCTGCACAGTCGCCATTCGAGCATCGATCTGCCGCTGCTCGCGCAATGGGCGGCCGAAGCCGGCGCGAGCGATGCGCTGCAGGCCGCGATGCGCGTCGCGAACACGAGCCAGGAAGCGTTGAAACTCGCGCAAACCGATGGCGTGCCGCTCGGCGATCTCGTTTGCGCACATGCGTTGCAGGTGGCGCGCGACATCGTGCCGCCGTCGGTCGCGGTCGAGATGTTCGCGATCGACCGGCAGGGCCGCTTCGTCGGGGAGGCGCGATGAGCCCGCGCATTCTGCTGCTCGGCGGCACCGGCGATGCGCTGAAAATCGCGCGTGCGCTCGGCCCGCATCATGTTTATAGTCTCGCCGGCCTCGGCAAGACGCCCGACGATCTGCGCTGCGACGTGCGCGTCGGCGGTTTCGGCGGCGCAGCCGGGCTCGCCGCGTATCTTCGCGACGCCGGCATCGGCCTCGTGATCGACGCGACGCATCCGTATGCCGCGCAAATCAGCGCGAACGCCGCGGCGGCGACGCGCGACGCGGGCGTGCCGCTATGGGCGCTGCGCCGCGCGCCGTGGACGCCGCAACCGGGCGACGACTGGCGGATGGTCGACGACTGGGCCGGCATCGAGGCCGCGCTCGCGCCGTTCAGGCGCCCGCTGTTCACGCTCGGCCGCGAACCGCTCGCGCATCTCGACACGATCCCGCCGCACCAGTTCTGGCTCGTGCGCTGCCTCGACGCGCATCCCGGCAACGCCCGCGCACAGGTCGTCGCCGCGCGCGGGCCGTTCACGCCCGACGGCGAGCGCGCGCTGTTCGCGCTGGCGGGGATCGACGTCGTCGTCAGCAAGAACAGCGGCGGCGCGGCCACCGAGGCCAAGCTCGACGTCGCACGCGAACGCAGGCTGCCGGTCGTGATGCTGCGCCGGCCGCCGCTGCCCGATGCCGACCGCGCGTTCGACTCGGTCGCGGCGCTCGTCGACGCACTCGATCCGGCCGCGCGCGCCTGACGCGACGCAGCGGTCATCCCACGAATTGACGGAGAAATTTCGATGACGGTGTATTTCATCGGCGCCGGCCCCGGCGACCCGGAGCTGATCACGGTGAAGGGCCAGCGCCTCGTGCGCACGTGCCCGGTGATCCTGTATGCGGGCTCGCTCGTGCCGGCCGCCGTGCTCGACGGTCATCGCGCGGAGCAGGTCGTCAACACGGCCGAACTCGACCTCGATGCGATCGTCGCACTGCTTGCCGCCGCGCATGCGAAAGGGCAGGACATCGCGCGCGTGCATTCGGGCGACCCGTCGCTGTACGGCGCGATCGGCGAGCAGATCCGCCGTCTGAAAGCGCTCGGGATCCCGTACGAAATCGTGCCGGGCGTGACGGCCACGGCCGCGTGCGCGGCGACGCTCGGCGTCGAGCTGACGCTGCCCGGCGTCGCGCAGACGGTGATCCTCACGCGCTTTGCGGGCAAGACGACGATGCCGGAAGGCGAAGCGCTCGGCTCGCTCGCCGCGCACCGCGCGACGCTCGCGATCCATCTCGGCGTGCGCCATCTCGCGCGCATCGTCGACGAAGTGCTGCCGCATTACGGCGCCGATTGCCCGGTGGCGGTGATCTATCGCGCGAGCTGGCCCGACGAGGAACGCGTGACGGGCACGCTGGCCGACATCGTCGGCAAGGTGCAGGGCACGCGGATCGAGCGCACCGCGCTGATCCTGATTGGCCGCGTGCTCGACGCCGAAGGGTTCGCGGATTCGACGCTGTACGCGAGCGCGGGCTGAACGCGCCAGCGCCGTGGAGCCGGGTATCTGGACGGGCCGCGAGGATATTGCTGGTGCGAGCATGCCGGGGACGACACCGGACATGCTCGCACCCGCGCCGCTGGCCCGCGGCGTCGCTCAGGCCCGCGCGACGTGCCGCACCCGTTTTGGCGCAAACCCGGACGCGAGCACGAACAGCACGACACACAGGCACGCCATCGCGATCCATGCGGGCGTCAGGTCCGCGAGATGCTGGCGCACGATGCCGGCCGCGAATGGAAACAAGCCGGCGATCAAATAGCCGACACCCTGCACGAACCCCGTTAGCGACGCGGCATCAGCCGGCGTCGCCGCATGGTCGACCGTAACGATCAGCGACAGCGGAAACAGTGCGCCGATTCCCGCGCCAAGCAGCAGCGCGGCCGGCAGCGCGAGCGCGTCGGGTGCGGCCAGCATCACCAGCAACCCGACGCATAGCGACGCGATCGCCGCATGCAGCGCGGGCCGGCGATCAGGCAGATGGTCGATCGTCGCGGAGATCGTCAGCCCCGCGACGACTTCCGCGAGCGTCACGCCGCCGAGCAGGCTACCCGCCGCGGTCGGCGACCAGCCGAGCCGCATGTAGTACGGCGGCAGCCATGCGAGCACGAGCGTGTAGGCGCCCGTCGCGATGCCGAAGAACAGCGCGAGTCGCCAGGCGCGCGGCGAACGCGACGGCCGCGCGCCCGATCCGGATGCCCGCCCGCCGGCCAGCGCGTCGCCGCCGCGGCTCGCCAGCGGCCACGCCAATGCGGCGAGCGCCGCCGGCAGCGCCCAGCCGGCGAGCGCGGCAAGCCAGCCCCAGCGCGCCGCGGCGAACGGCGCGACGACGCTCGCGAGCACCGCGCCGCCCATGATCGACGTCGAATAGACGCCCATCGCGCCGCCGATGCGCGTCGCGAAATGCGCCTTCACGAAGCCGGGCAACAGCGCCTGCACCATCGCGATTCCGACGCCCGCGCAGCACGCGCTCGCGAGCAGCAGCCATGCGTGCTGCGCGCCGACGCGCGATGCGCAAGCCAGTCCGATCAACGCGACGCCGAGCCACACGCCGCCCGCGATCCCGGTGATGCGCTGCAGGCGCCGCGCGCCCAGCGCGCCGAACCCCATCAGCAGGATCGGGATCGTCGTCAGCAGGCTCGCCGCGCCGTCGCCGATACCGGTCGTGCGCTGGATCATGTCAAGCAGCGGGCCGATCGCGGCGAGCGCCGGCCGCAGGTTCAGCCCGACGAGCACGATCGCGGCGAGCCGCCATCCGCGGGAAGTGAAGCGATTCATTACAGGGCCCTCGATATCGGTGCGCGGCTGCCCGCGAGGCGCCGCGCGTTTTTCAGGTAAAGTATCTCGACATCAAGATAAATGATGATTTATCTCGACGTCAAGATAACTGGCAGGCCAAGGAGGGTTAATGGATCGAGCCGAGCATGCGCTCGCGCAATGGCGCGTGGAGCGCCCGGATCTCGACGCAACGTCGATGGTGGTGATGGGGCGGCTGCAGGAAGCCGCGCTCGTGATCGCGCGCGACCGTCTCAATCCGCTGTTCGCGCGCTACGGCATGCAGCCGGGCGAATTCGACGTGCTCGCGACGCTGCGGCGCAGCGGTGCGCCGTTCGCGCTGACGCCGACCGCGCTGTACGACGCGCTGATGATGTCGTCGGGCGGGATGACCGCGCGCATCGACCGGCTGCAGAAGGCCGGCTGGGTCGAGCGCCGGCCGAACCCGGCCGACGGGCGCGGCACGCTGGTCGCGCTGACCGACGCCGGGCGTGCGCTGATCGACGAAGCGGTGGTCGCGCACATCGACAACCAGCGCGATCTGCTGGCCGCGTTGTCGGAGGCGGAACAGGCGCAGTTGTCGGAACTGCTGGGCAAGCTGCTGACCGGGCTGGAAAATCCTGCACCGGAAGCGCGCGGCGGAAAGTAGCGCCGCCGGATGCGTGATGCCGGCGCACCGCGCGGGCAAAAAAATGCCCGCCGCGCAATGCGGCGGGCCTGGCTCGAGCAGCGCGCAGGCCGCACACGGCGAGCCCGCGCTGCTGCCTGGTCTTAATCGCGCGCCGGGATATTGAGCCCGCGCGCGACGGCCGGCCGCGCAACGAACGCGTCGAGCGCCCGCTTGACGTGCCGGAATTCGCTGAAGCCGACCAGATCGCCCGCCTCGTAGAAGCCGACCAGGTTGCGCACCCACGGGAAGATCGCGATGTCGGCGATCGTGTAGGTATCGCCCATCACCCACTGGCGGTTCGCGAGATGCGCGTCGAGCACGCCGAGCAGGCGTTTCGATTCGGCGACGTAGCGGTCGCGCGGGCGCTTGTCCTCATAATCGCGGCCGGCGAACTTGTGGAAGAAGCCGACCTGGCCGAACATCGGCCCGATGCCGCCCATCTGGAACATCACCCACTGGATCGTCTCGTAGCGGCCCGCGAGATCCTTCGGGATCAGCTGGCCCGTCTTGTCCGCGAGATAGATCAGGATCGCGCCCGATTCGAACAGCGGCAGCGGCTGGCCGTCGGGGCCGTTCGGATCGATGATCGCGGGGATCTTGTTGTTCGGGTTCAGCGACAGGAACTCGGGCGACATCTGGTCGTTCGTGTCGAAGCGCACGAGGTGCGGCTCGTACGGCAGGCCGGTTTCCTCGAGCATGATCGACACCTTGACGCCGTTCGGCGTCGGCAGCGAGTAGAGCTGGAGACGGTCGGGGTGCTGGGCCGGCCACTTGTGCGTGATCGGGAAGGCGGACAGATCGGGCATGAAGGTTCGCTCGTCGAAGTGAATGATCCGCGCCCGCCCGTGCCGCCGCGCTCGCGCACGGTTCGCGGCGCGGCGGCGGGGCGGGGCGCGCCGAAAGCGCCCACTGTAGCCGATCCGGGAAATCGATGCAGGGGCCGGTCGCGCCTGCGCCTGTGCCGCCTGGCTGCGCATCTGCCATTCCCGAGCATCGTCCCCGCGAGCCGCAACGATCCGCTCGCGTGCTTCGAACGCACCGAGACGCTGACGGCCGGATGGGGCAGTCAGTCGTTCATCTCGGCATGTCGGGCATCTTAATCCGGCATCCGGCTACGGCGAGTGGCGTGATGCGGAGCGGCTGGCCAACGAGACGATCGCGCTCGGCGAAGGTCGCTCCGGTCCGAGGGATTGACGCACCGATACCGTTTGCCCGTCCCGGGCCTCCTTCGCCGGTTCGTCGGGTGCTATGATTGCCGGTGATATGGCCACCTGTATGACAACGGGGTAAGCGGCTGATTGTTATCGTTTTTTTAGTGGGTATCTGTCATGGCTCCCAAGAGAAAGGTGCTGTACGGGGTTGAACTGAAACCCCGCGCAATCATTCGTCCCACGACGGAGGTCAAGGCTTCGACCGAGACCGAGAAAGGCGATGTGCTTCGCGCGGCGCGAAAAGTCATTTCGGAACACCGGGACGTACTAATCGCGTTGAAGGATCGCTGATTTGCTGGATCTCGACTACGTCATCACCATCCACGACGAGATCATCCGCGATCTCGGCGGCCTCGGCGGTTTCGCGCATGCAGGCCGGGGCGGAGTCGAGGCCGCCCTGCAACGCGTCGACAATCATGTCCATTACGCGGGGCTCGATGACGTGTTCGGCATTGCGGCGACCTATGCCGTCGCAATCGCACGGGGCCACGTGTTCAATGATGCAAACAAGCGTACTGGCCTCACTTGTGCGTTGACGTATATGGAACGACAGGGCATCTCGATTCCTCGTCTAGCCGATCTCGAAGATCTCATGGTCGATGTTGCCGACGGCAGCGTGACGAACGAGGAACTGGCCGAGTATTTCAGTGCGGTCTGGGAATTGTCCCTGTCTCGCTGAAAGCGGGGCCCGCCGGGCCATTTTCTCGCCATGTCTCCGCCAATGGCTACTCGTCGATAAACAACGGGCACGAAGATTCGATTACTCGCGCCGGACGGCCGTCGGGCCTGGCATCCATCCCGCGAAATATGCCGGTTGTGCTTGGTCGCCGCCCCGGTTTCAGCCTGATCTCGCATCGATATACGATGTCCTAACTCATATCGTTCAGCGCTCCATTTCGGCCCTTGGCGTTCATTCTGCCTGCCGGATCGCCTCATCGTAGAAGGGTTTTTGTCAGGGAAAGTCCCGCCCCGCATTCCGTGGTTTTTTGTTGACCGACATCGTATAACGCCGTCATGATTTCCTGACAAGAAAGGTCCCATCCACCGACCGAAGTGAGGAGACATGAACACCACCCCGATCGCTCGCCGTGTCCGCCGGATCGCACTCGCACTGGGCTTCGCGCTGTCGGCCGCCGCAGCCGTTGCCGCCCCCGTATCGCTGAACATCGTCGACGTCGCAGGCAACCTGCAGCTCACGCAGAAGGCCATCGAGGCGTTCAAGGAGAAGAATCCGAATCTCGTCGCGAACGTCACGTTCACGAACGCGCCCGCGCCGCAGTTGCCGGGCAAGATCAAGGCGATGCAGGCGGCGGGGCGCTCGGACATCGACCTCGTGCTGACGGGCACCGACGCGCTGGCCGCCGGCATCGAGCAGAACCTGTGGCAGAAGCTCCTGCCCGACAACGCGGCCGCCTTCCCCGGCGTACTCGACAAGTACGCGCCCGGCCCGCGCAAGATGCAGGATCTCGCGCAGGGCTTCGGCCTCGAGGTCACCTACATGCCGGCCGGCCCGCTGCTCGAATACAACCCGGCGAAGGTCAGCGCCCCGCCGAAGACGCCCGATCAACTGCTCGCCTGGTGCAAGGCGCACCCGAACAAGCTGATCTATGCGCGCCCGGCGAACTCGGGCCCCGGCCGCACGTTCCTGATGGGGCTGCCGTACGTGCTCGGCGACAAGAATCCGCAGGACCCGATCAACGGCTGGGACAAGACCTGGGCGTTCCTGAAACAGTTGAACGACTGCGTGCCGTACTACCCGGGCGGCACGTCGGCGGTGATGAAGGAACTCGGCGAAGGCACGCGCGACATGACCGTGACCGTCACCGGCTGGGACCTCAACCCGCGCGCGCTCGGCATCGTGCCGGCCGAATTCAGGATCCAGGCGTTCGACGACATGACGTGGGTCAACGACGCACACTACATGGTGATCCCGAAGGGCGTGCCGAAGGAAAAGCTCGACGTGCTGTTCAAGCTGATGAATTTCCTGCTCGAACCGGCGCAGCAGGCGATGACCTACGACGACGGGTACTTCTATCCGGGCCCGGCGGTGAAGGGCGTGACGCTCGAGATGGCGCCCGCGCACAGCCAGGAAGTCGTGCGCAAGTTCGGCCGTCCCGAATACGCGAAGCTGCTCGCCGATCGCCCGCACGTGCAGCCGCTCAGCGCGCAGGCGATGGTCGCCGCGTTCCAGAAGTGGGACCGCGAGATCGGTTCGCAGAAATCGAAGTGACGGCTGAACCGGCGGGCGCCGCGGCGCCCGCGTCGATGGAGTTCGTGGAATGAAGCACGGTTTCGAACGGTTGCGGCTCGACGGCGTGTGCCGCAGTTTCATCAATGCGCAAGGCGCCCAGGTCGCCGCGCTGAACGGGCTCGACCTCGAGATCCGGCGCGGCGAGTTCATCGCGCTGCTCGGCCCGTCGGGCTGCGGCAAATCGACCGCGCTGAACTGCATCGCCGGCTTGCAGCCGCTCACGCGCGGCGGCATCTGGCTCGACGACACGCGCATCGACGTGCTGCCGGCCGAGCGTCGCGGCTTCGGGATGGTGTTCCAGAACTACGCGCTGTTTCCGCACATGTCGGTGCTCGACAACGTCGGCTTCGGCCTCAAGATGCGCGGCGTGCCGAAGCAGGAAATGCGGCGGCGCGCGCAGCAGGCGCTCGAGCTCGTGCAGCTCGTCGGCCACGAAGGCAAGCTGCCCGGGCAATTGTCGGGCGGGCAGCAGCAGCGCGTCGCGATCGCGCGCGCGATCGTGATCGAGCCGCCGCTCGTGCTGATGGACGAGCCGCTGTCGAACCTCGACACGAAACTGCGCATCGAGATGCGCGCGGAGATTCGCCGCATTCATACGCAGCTCGAACGCGCGACGATCTACGTCACGCACGACCAGGACGAGGCGCTGTCGATGGCCGACCGCATCGTCGTGATGAAGGAGGGCGTCGTGCAGCAGGTCGCGTCGCCGAAGGACGTGTACACGCGCCCGCACAACCTGCATGTCGCGCGCTTCATGGGCTATCGCAACGTGCTGCCGTTTACGCTCGAAGGCATGGCCGGCGATCGCGTGAGCGTCGCGTCGGGCGGCGTGCGCCTCGCGGGCGTGCCGATGGCCGGCTTCGACGCGAAGGACGTCGTGGTCGCGCTGCGCCCCGACGACGTCGAGCGCGCGGAACAAGGCGCCGACAACGCGTTCGACGCGACCGTCGAGACGGTCGAGTACGGCGGGCGCGACTCGCTGATTCGCGCGATCACGCCGTTCGGCGCGATCTGGGCCCGTATGGCCGGCGAGTTCGTCGAAGGCGAACCGCTGCGGTTGCGCGTGGCGCCGGCACGGACGCTGGTCTATCCGGGAGACGTGCAATGAACGGGCTGCGCCAAGCGGCATGCACGGCGGCATCTCGAGCGGAGGCCGCATGAGCACGCTCGCGACCGGCGGCGCGCCGCGCGACGCGAAAGCGTGGCTCGTCACGCCGGCGCTCGCGTTCATCGCCGCGCTATTCATCTATCCGTTCGCGTACGGTCTCGTGCTGTCGTTCCAGCCGATGAACGGCGGCGGCGCGCTCGCGAACTACGTGCAGTTCTTCACCGACACCGCCATGTGGCCGACCGTGCTCGTCACGCTGAAGCTCGCGGTGCCGGCGACGCTGCTCAACGTCGGCATCGCGGTGCCCGTCGCGTTCGCGCTGCGTCGCAACTCGCCATACCAGAAGTGCGTCACGACGCTGCTCGTGATTCCGGTCACGCTCGGCACGGTGCTCGTCGCCGACGGGATGCTCACGTATTTCGGGCCGAACGGCTGGTTTCCGCAGGCGCTGCAGGGGCTGCACCTGTACACGGACGAAGTGCGCCTCACGCACAACTACTGGGGCGTGCTGCTGTCGCTGATCGTGTCGGGCTTTCCGTTCGCGTTCCTGCTGATGCTGTCGTACATCAGCGGCATCGACCCGACGCTCGCGCGCGCGGCCGCGACGCTCGGCGCGAACCCGTGGCAGCAGTTCCGGCAGATCTACCTGCCGCTGCTCGTGCCGGGGCTCACGATGGCCGCGTGCCTGTCGTTCGTGCAGGCGTTCTCGGTATTTCCGTCGGCCGTGCTGCTCGGCGCGCCGGCCGGGCCGACGCGCGTGATCTCGATCGCGGCCGCCGAAGCCGCGTTCGAGAGCTACGACTATTCGCTCGCGTCGGCGATCGCGATCGTGATGGGCTTCGTGCAGTTGCTGGTGGTCGCGTCGATGCTCGGCGCGCGCCGCTTCTTCTATACGGGCGCGGTGACGGGAGGCAAGGGCTGATGGCGACCGACGATCATGCCGCTCGCACGTGGCCGCCGAAGCACGATGCACCCGACGCGCGCCCCGTCGACACGGGAAAACCGCACAGGATGAGAAGCAACCTCGCCGGCCGCGCATGGAAGGTGCTCGTGTGGGCGCTGATGGCGTTCTTCCTGCTGAACGTGATGCTGCTGATCGCGACCGTCGCGGTGAATTCGGTCGCGACGCGCTGGTTCGGCACGCCGTTGCCGCAGGGCTTCACGCTGCACTGGTATGCGAAGGCGTGGGAGGACTTTCAGCTCGCGAGCGTGCTGTGGGTGACCGTCGAAGTGGTCGGCGCGGTCGTGCTGCTGTCGATCGCGCTCGGCGTGCCGGCCGCGTATGCGCTCGCGCGCGTGCAGTTTCGCGGCAAGCGCTTCGCGCTGCTGGTGTTCCTGCTGCCGCTGATGGTGCCGCCCGTCACCTACGGGATCCCGATGGCGACCGTGATGTACAAGATCGGGCTCGCGGGCACGCTGCCAGGCGTGATCCTCGCGAACCTCGTGCCGGCGCTGCCGTTCGTGATCCTCGTGATGACGCCGTTCATCGAGCAGATCGATCCGAACCTCGAAGCCGCCGCGCGCATCTTCGGCGCGAACACGTGGCGCTATTTCCGTTACGTGCTGCTGCCGCTGCTGGTGCCGGGCATGCTCGCGGCCGGACTGCTCGTGCTGGTGCGCACGATCGGGATGTTCGAGCTGACGTTCTTCACCGCGGGCCCGAGCACGCAGACGCTCGTCGTCGCGCTGTATTACGCGGTGTTCTCGACCGGCGTGCGCGCGCCGCAGTCGATCGACGCGATGGCGATGATCTACATGGCGATCACGCTCGTGTGGGTCGTGATCGCGCTGCAGTTCGTCAGTCCGACCCAGCTCGTGAGCCGCGTGAAGCAGGAGCGGCAGTAGGCGAGGGCGTCGTACGCGCGCGCGAGGCGCCGGCAGCGTGCAATTGGTTACAAATGGATACCGCGCACGACGCGCGGACGTTGCAGACTACGCGGCGTTTCCCCGATCGACGGATATCCATGAAGGTTCAAACGCTGCTGACACTCGCCGGCGCCTCGACGCTGCTGGCCGCCTGCAACCTGCTTCACGACGGTCCCGGATCGAGCGACGTCGACGCCGCCGTGCGCCGCGCGCTCGAAGCGGAAAACCACGGCGGCCTGAACGCGCTGTTCGGCCAGCCGCTGCCCGTGTCGGCCGACGTCGTGTCGGCGAAACCCGACGGCGACTGCAAGAAGCTCGGCGATCGCACGTATTCGTGCGACGTCGTGGTCACGTGGCGCAACGCCGATTACTCGCCGTCGCGCGCGAACCTGACCTTCGTGAAGGCGGCCGACGGCGCGTGGCAGACGTCGGGCGTCGACGCGGCGATCGTGACGGGCACCGCGAAGTCGCTGATCGACCATATCGGCAACGCGTGGCCGGGCAATGCGGCGAGCGGCGCGTCGGCGCCGCAGTGATGCGCGGGCGGCGAGCCTTCGTTCTCTTCCCCGGATAGGCGGCGCGGGCCTTGGCGGCCGCAGCGCTGCGCTTGCCCCGGTAAAAAGGGCGCGAGCGTCGCGCCCATCTCGTTCGAACGCATCCTCGGTATGCAGACAGGGTTATAGGGAAAACCCTTATCTCAAGGTATAATTTCGGCCATGAGAGAAAGGTCATACCATGCCTGAACGCTTCCAAACCCTTGAAAAATTTGTGTTTTCCGTCGTCGTGATGTCCGCCGTCGTGTGCTCGGCCTTCCTCGCGTACGAGCGTCATCCCGAGATCAAGATCGCGCTGCACGAAGGCGAAGCGCTGATGCGCGAGAGCGCCAGGTACTCGGTGATCTGCTCGCCGTCCAAGGTCGATCCTTGCGTCGAGATGTCCGCCTACTGAGCCGGAGCCGCCTTTCCGCTTGCCGGACTTGCCCTGCATCGCCGCCGGTCGGGATATGTTGAAGCAGCGTCCATCCGGTATTCGGAAACCGGCCGCAAGACAGGGCGGATGCACGAACCCGTTACGTGCCGAGTCGCTGGCGTAAGCAGCGCCGCATCCGGTCGGCCCCGCTTCGAGCAATCGAGCGGGGCCGTTCTGTTTGTGCATGTCACGCGACATCCCGCAGCGCGCCGCCAACAAAAGCGGCGACGTTGCGCGTCGCGCCACGCGGGTCGTCCACGAATGGGCGGGACCGGCAGCGCCGCTGGCTCGCGCGCTGCCGGCAGCCGAGCCGTTCGCGGCGCTCGAACGCGAAATGCGCGCGGCAATCGAGCGGACGCAGCACGTGCCGGGCTGAGCGCGCGCGCCGCGGATTTGCAATGTCCTGTATCTGCGCCGACCGTCGATACAGTGCGATACAACGCCCGCACGCGGGTTCGCTATAAAGCAGACATGACCGTTTCGGAGCCCACCATGTCTGCCACCTGGTTCAAAGGGTCCTGCCATTGCGGGGCCGTCAAATTCGAAGTCACGACGGCCATTGCGCCGGCCGTGCGCTGCAACTGCAGCCTGTGCCGCCGGCGCGGCGCGCTGATGAGCCCGATGTTCGCCGCCGCCAACCTGACGATCGTCGAAGGCGAGGGCGTGCTGACGTGCTATCGCTTCAACACGCACACCGCGCGCCACTATTTCTGCAGCCGGTGCGGCGTCTATCCGTTCCACCAGACGCGCAAGGATCCGGCATGCTGGCGCGTCAATCTCGGCTGCCTCGACGGCGTCGATCCGTATGCGCTCGACGCGACGGTCGCCGATGGTGCGAGCCTCTCGGTCGTGGAGGACGCATGAAACGCTGGCTGATGATCCTGCTGTTTGCCGCGGGCGGGCTCGCGACCGAAATCGCGCATCCGGTGCAGTGCACGTTGTTGTCGGTCAGCCGTCAGCCAACCGGCAAGCGCCGCAAGCCGGGCTGAGCGGGCGCGGTGCGCACCGGTCGATCGACACCGATTATCATGCTTCCGATAAGATCGCATGCGATATATAATGCGATCGTCTGCGACCCTTCGCGTCGCTGGAGGAAGTCCATGAAACCGACCGAAACCCCGTCGCCCGCCGCGCCGAAGCTGTCCGAGTTCCTGTGCTTTGCGATCTACTCGGCGAACCTCGCGTTCGGCAAGGCGTACAAGCCGATCCTCGACGAGCTCGGCCTCACGTATACGCAGTACATCACGATCATTGCGCTGTGGGAGCAGGACAACCAGACCGTCGGCCAGCTCGGCGAGAAGCTGTTCCTCGAATCCAACACGCTGACGCCGATCCTGAAGAAGCTCGAGGCGATGGGCTATCTGGAGCGGCATCGCGATCCGTCCGATGAGCGCCAGGTGCTCGTCAGCCTGACCAAAAGCGGTCGCCGCGTGCGCGAGAAGGGGCTCGACATGAACCTGGTCGAAGCCACCGGCCTGAAGCCGGACGAGTTCGCCAAGGTGCAGAAGGCGATCGTCACGCTGCGCGGCAACCTGATCCGGTCGACCGAAGCATAAAGCCATCCGGACACGGCAAGCGGCCGACGCGAGAATCGCGCCGGCCGCATGGTCACGCGCGCGCGTCGCCCAGCACCAGCAGGCGCATCTCGCGACGGACGACGAAACCGAGCGCGAGATAGCGTTCGATCGCCACCTGGTTCGTCGTGAGGACGTGCAGGAAAGGCGTTTCCGCACGCGCACCGATCGTCGCGATCAACGACCGGATCAGCCGCGCGGCCAGCCCTTGCCGCCGAAACGCGGCATCCACGCAGACGGCGCTGATCTCGGTATATCCGCCGACCTGCATCCGCTGGCCCGCCATCGCGGCCAGCCGGCCTTCACGGCGCACGCCGATGTAGTGGCCAAGCTCGAACGTGCGCGGCCCGAACGGGCCCGGCTGCGCGGCGGCGGTCAGCGCGAGCATGTCCGGCACGTCGGCTTCGCCGAGCGGGACAGATTCCGCGTCGTGCGTCGGATCGAACGTCCGTTGCCAGGTCATTTGAAGCAACGTCGCGCGCCGGATCACCGACAAGCCTGCCGGCGGCTCGATCTCGTCCGGCGTGACGAGCGCCGCCGGCCCGTGTGCGGCGATCAGTTCGCGCAGCGCATCGAACGACGCCGGGCTCGTGTCGTCGATCGCGGCAAACGGCGCGATGGCCGCCGGGAACCGCAGCGCGCGGCACTCGCCGAGCGCGAAACGGCGCTGCCTGCCCGCGAGCGCATTCCAGACAACCCGGTCGAGCACGTGCGCATCGCCTGTCGCGTTTCCGGTCATGGCGTCCGGCATCGGCGGCTCCTGGGTGGAAGATGGGGTGCCGCACAGAATAATCCCGGATCCGGCGAATAGGTAGCGGCGACGATGCAGTCCGGGACGACACAAATAATAAAGCGCACACGATTACATCGCATGCGCTTTATTTGATGGACGTCAGCGGCCGAATTCGCCGTAACGCGCTCAATGGCCGAAATAGATAGACCGCTCGGCGGTACGCACCGTGTTGCGGCTGCCGGACTGCGTGGCACCGCCGGCATCGCTGCCGTAACCGGCTGCCTGCATATCGGCCGCGACGGCATCGTGATCGCGAATCCGGTTCAGCGCGGCCTGGATGTTGTCCGGGTAATTCGGATCGTTCGGGCGATTCGGCTGGTAGCCGGCTTGCTGCAACGCGGCCAGTTCCGCACGCACCTGCGCACGCGTGACGGTGCTTTCGCCGGCAAAAACCGGTGCGGCGACAGAAGCCGACACGGCAACGAGAAGGGCGGCAATCAGTTGGGTCTTCATCATTCACCTCGACAGGGATTCAGGGTTTGCGCATCGCACGCCGGCCATCGGCGCCGTTCGTGCGTTCGTTCAATGGCCGAAGTAGATCGAGCGTTCGGCGAGTCGCGTCGCCGGCCGGCTACCCGACTGCGTCGCGGCGACGGCATCGCTGCCGTAACCGGATGCCGCAGCATCGGCCGCCACCGCGTTGCCGGCGTGAATGCGCGTCAACGCGGCCTGCAGGTCGTCCGGATAGTGCGGATCGTTCGCGCGGCCAGGCCGATAACCGGCCTGTGCCAGTTGGACGAGTTCGGCGCGGACTTGCGCGCGGGACACGACGGCCTCGTCGGCAAACGCCGGTGCGGCGGCAGAAGCGGAAACAGCCACGAGAAAAGCAGCGATCAATCGGGTTTTCATCGTTCACCTCGACAAAATGGAATCAGGGATAAAGGGAATCAGGGTTCACGTACCGCGCGTGTGCTCAGTGACCGAAGTACACCGAGCGCTCGGCCACGCTTGCGACGTGCCGGCGGCCGGATTGCGTCGCGGTGTCGCCGTCGCTGCCGTAGCCGGACGCGGCGGCGTTGGCCACGACGGCATCGTTGGCGTGGATCTGCGTCAGCGCGGCCTGCAGATCGTTCGGGTAGGTGGCGTCGGTCGCGCGGTTCAGCGGATAGCCGACGCGTTGAAGCTGCGCGAGTTCGGCGCGCACCTGCGCACGCGTCACGGTGGCTTCATTGGCAAACACCGGAGCGGCAACGGTAGCCGAAACAGCGACGAACAGGGCAGCGATCAGTTGGACTTTCATGTTTCACCTCGATGGAAAAGGAATCGGGAATTCGGGAGGGCAGCGCTCGGCCGCCCGATGCCACGGTCAGGCGATCCGGATGTCGACGTCGATGTTGCCGCGCGTCGCTTTCGAATACGGGCAGGTCTGGTGCGCGGCGTCGACGATGCGTTGCGCGACGTAGCGCTCGAGCCCCGGCACGCTCACGTTCAGCCGGGCCTGCAGGAAGTACGCGTTGCCCGCCGTGCCGAGATCCACTTCGGCGTCGACCGCGAGATCGGCCGGCAGCGTCACCTTCGCGGCGCGCGCCGCAAGCTGCATCGCGCCGATGAAGCAGGCCGACCAGCCGGCTGCGAACAGCTGCTCCGGGTTGGTGCCGGTGCCCGCGCTGCCCGGCGACGACAACTGGATGTCGAGGCGGCCATCGGAACTGCGCGCGGCGCCGTCGCGGCCGCCGGAAGTCGTATGCGTCTTGCCCGTGTACAGCACTTTGTCGATCTTGCTCATCATTTGCTCCGTCGGTTGGTTTGTCTCAGATGCGATTCGATCGCATGCGACGCAGTTTCCGCTTGATGATCACCCACGTCAAGCGCATTCGATTAAATCGCATGCGATATTTTGTATTTCAATGTATCTGGATCGTGTAGCGCCTTGCTGGACAAGGCTTTCAGGCGATTCCGGCGACGACGGCCGGACATCGACGAACGGCGAACGATTCCGGAAAGGCCGCGGGAAAGCGGAGCAGTCGTCCGGTCAACGTTTCCCTAAAGCGAACAGGCGCCTCGTCATTATTTCGCTTTCTACAGCGCACCGTCTCTCCCAGCCTTGCCGGCCCCGATCGCGAGCGACCCGCCGACGGCCTGCGCTTGCACGGACAACGAGCGCATTCGAAACGGAGACGTTACGTGTCGCGCGACGACACCGCGCCGGGTGGCTCGACGAGTACGGATTCGCGGCGCGCGGCGCGTCGATCCTTCTGTCGCGGAACGCGCAGTTGGATCACACAACACTACCGTCCGGATAAGATAACTTTTCTTATCACAATGGTCTCATTGAAGATCAAAACTGACGTCCGCTGAAACGCGCTCGACCCGACGCACTCTTATGCCCTGATACCGAATGTGCTCGCCATCAGGGCAGGGGAATTGCCGTAAACGCGTGTTCGACGCCTGCTGTCCGCCGCCTATAATCGTTATCAACTTTTCCCGGAAAACGCGCTTACCAAGGTGAGGAGGCCAAATGGGGGAGTGCCGTTACATCTGTTCGCGCTTCGTCCTCACAAGCTCGATCGCCGGCCTGACAATGCTGGCGTGCCCGGTACACGCGCACGCCGAGGAGGGTCCGTCGAGTAGTTCGCCGAGCGGGCTCCAATCGGAGAGAACGCTCAACGCCTATGCGGTGTACGGCGACGGACGAGCGACCGAGGGTGGCGATATGCATTGGCGCGCGTACGAAGTCGGCTTCGGTGACGTCTTGAACGATTACCTGTCGGTCTACCTCGCGTACATGAACGAAGGGCATCCGTTGAATCACCACCGTGACGGTTTTGCCGCCCTGGGTTCGTTTCGTTGGCCGGTCGGCAGTCGCCTGGCGCTCGAATTTTCGGCGGGCCCGTATTTCAGCATGGACACGACACATGTCGACGGCGAGCCACGCAATGACAAGCGTTGGGGCGTGCGTGCGTCGGCAGCGGTGCGGTATTACGTCGTTCCCAAGCGCTTCTTTCTCAAGGTGCAGTACAACCACGTCCAGATGATTGGCGGATTCAATTCCGACGCGGTGCTCTTCGGCATCGGCTCGGATTTCGGCGGCGATCCCGGCCCTGCGTTTTCGGACGGCAAGACGCAGATCGGCGTTTGGGCTGGGACGTCGCAGACGAACCGTCCTCAAGTGCCGATCGAAAGGGGGTACATGGTCGAAGTCAAGCGGCCGCTCGGCAATGCGTGGGCCTATTCGGCGAGCTTCGTCTACGAAGGCAACAATGGCGTTGCCGGCCGACGCGGCGTGGCCGCGCAATTCTGGTACGTCGCGCCGATCAAGAGCAAATGGACGCTGTCGGCAGGCGTCGGTCCATATCTCTCGCGGGATCGGAACGATGCCTCGGGCAGGACGCGACTCAATGCGATGCTCAGCGCGCAAGTGACTTATCAGGTGACGAACGATTGGGCGGCGAGCCTGCGCTTCAATCGTGTCGCAACCCGCAACGACAAGGACCAGGACATGTTCATGGTGGGCGTGGCGCGCAATTTCTAGGCATTCGTTCTTCCGCGCCCGCGCATTCTGTTGGGCAAAACCGGCGGGACCGCGCTACGTATCCTGAAAGCGGACATTTGAGCTTAGCTGCTACAACCAAATGCCATACCCGGATTCAGATGTCCACCTTCCAGCCATTTAAAAATGTCCGGTTTCAAGGTTGGTTTTGCAGCGTTTCTTT